>JACDOI010000001.1 GCA_017656145.1 Bacillota bacterium
TGGGCTACCAGCCCCAGGCCATTCTCGGGGTGGCGGGGGGCAACTGACGCGCGGCGGCCGCCGGGGCTTTTTGCGGGGGGGCCGCCTGCTTCCTCCGCGGTCCAGGCCTGCGGGCGGCGCACCGCCGCCTGCAGGCGTTGCCATCACCGCCGCGTGACGACATTGACGAGGCGACCGGGCACGACCACAACCCGGGCTACGGAGCGGCCGGCCACGTGCTCGGCCACCCGGGGCAAGGCCAGCGCTCGCGCCTTTACTTCGTCATCGGCCAAATCCCGCGGCACCATCATCCGGTCCCGAACCCGCCCATCGACCTGAACGACGATTTCCATTTCGTCGGCCTGAACGAGATCCGGATCGAACGAGGGCCACGGCTGCTCGTGGACGCTGCCGGTACGGCCGATCATGTGCCACAGCTCTTCGGCCAGATGGGGCGCGAAGGGGGCCAAAAGAAGCACCAGTTTTTCAAGCCCTTCGGCCACCACTTCCCGATCCCGCGGCCCGCCCCGTTCCTTGTACTGGTAAAACATGTTGACTAGTTCCATGATGGCACTGATCGCGGTATTGAAGTGGAACCGCCCATCGATGTCGGCGGTCACCCGCTGAACCGTCCGGTGGACCGTCCGCCGCAGCTTTTGGGCGTCCGGATCAGGCGCCCGCCCGGTCCGGCCGTCGATGGCACCGGCAGTTCGCGCGTCATCGGCCAAGTCGGAGACGAGGCGCCACACCCGGTTCAGAAACCGGTAAGCCCCTTCCACCCCGGCGTCGCTCCACTCCAAGTCCCTCTCGGGCGGCGCCGCGAAGAGGATGAACAGGCGGGCGGTGTCCGCCCCGTATTTTTTGATGATGTAGTCGGGATCCACTGTGTTCCCCTTAGACTTGGACATCTTGGCCCCGTCTTTGAGCACCATGCCCTGGGTCAGAAGGTTTTGGAACGGCCGCCCGGTACCCACCAGCCCCAGGTCGGCCAGAACCATCTGGAAGAAACGGGCGTACATCAGGTGGAGAATCGCGTGCTCCACGCCGCCAATGTACTGGTCCACCGGCATCCAGTAGTCCGCCTTCTCCCGCCGGAACGGCACGTCCGTCGCCTCAGGATCGCAAAACCGCAAGAAGTACCAGGACGAGTCGACAAACGTATCCATCGTGTCCGTCTCCCGCCGGGCCTCTTTGCCGCACTGGGGACACGTGGTCCGGACGAACTCCTCGCTCTCCACCAGGGGCGACTGGCCGGTGGGCTTGAACGCGACGTCGTCGGGGAGCAATACGGGCAATTGGTCTTCCGGAACGGCCACCGGTCCGCATTCCGGGCAGTACACGATGGGAATGGGGCATCCCCAGTACCGCTGGCGCGAGATCAGCCAGTCCCTGAGCCGGTATTGCACCCGCCGGCGCCCAATGCCCCGCCGCTCCACGTCGTCCGCGATCCGCTCAAGCCCCTCCCGGTTGGGAAGCCCCGTGTACGGTCCTGAGTTGACCATCTTGCCGTCCTCGACGAACGCTTCCCGCATCGTGGCCTCGTCAGGGGCCGGACCGTGCTCGGGAGCGATCACGACCCGCACCGGCAGCCCGTACTTGCGGGCAAAGTCCAAGTCCCGCTGGTCGTGGGCCGGCACCGCCATGATGGCGCCGGTTCCGTATCCCATGAGGACGTAGTTGCCGATCCAAATGGGAATCTCCTCGCCGGTGAACGGGTTCACGCAGTAACTGCCGGTGAAGACGCCCAGTTTCTCGCTGTCCTCAGCGGCCCGGGCCAACTCGTCCTGCCGCCGCACATCCTCGATGAACCGCTCAATGGCTTCCCGATCCGGATTGTCGGCGATAAGGCGCGGCACCAGCGGGTGTTCGGGGGCCACCACCATATACGTCGCCCCGTAAATCGTATCCGCCCGGGTGGTGAAGATGGCCAGCTCTTCGTCCATCCCCTTGATCGGAAACCGGACCTCCACCCCGACGCTCCTGCCGATCCAGTTTCGCTGCATCGTCTTGACCTTTTCCGGCCAACCGTCCAGCCTGTCCAAATCTTCCAGCAGCCGGTCGGCGTACCGGGTGATCCGGAAAAACCACTGCTCGAGATCCTTTGTGGTTACCGGCGTATCGCACCGCTCGCATCTCCCCTGGACGACCTGCTCGTTCGCCAGCACGGTGGCGCACGCCGGGCACCAATTGACCGCGGCCTTTTTCTTGTAGACAAGCCCCGCCCGGTAAAATTGCAGAAACAGCCACTGGGTCCACCGGTAGTAGTCAGGATGGCACGAGGCCACCTCGCGGTTCCAGTCGTAGCTGATCCCCAGCCGGCGAAGCTGCTGGCGCATGTAGCGGATGTTGTCCCAAGTCCATCGGCCAGGATGGATGTTGTGCTGGATGGCCGCGTTTTCGGCCGGCAGGCCGAAGGCGTCCCATCCCATCGGGTGCAGGACGTTGTAGCCGCGCATGCGCTTGTACCGGGCCACCACGTCGCCGATGGAGTAGTTCCGCACATGGCCCATGTGCAGCTTCCCCGACGGGTACGGGAACATCTCGAGGCAGTAGTACTTCGGTTTGGCGGGATCCTCCACCGCCCGGTACATGCCCTGCTGTTCCCAAATCCGTTGCCACTTCTGCTCCACGGCGTCAAAATCGTACGTCGCGGGCCTTACCGTCGCTGTGCCAGCCATCGTTCATCCACCTCGCGAGAAACTCGCGGCCACATCTTCCGGCCGCCCCAAACCCCCGTCCCAAAGAAAAAACGCCCTCGTCCCATAGAGACGAAAGGCGTCTCACCTTCCGCGGTACCACTCTACTTGGCCGCCAACGCGGCCCCCTCACCGGCGCAAGTGCCGTTCCTTCTGTAACGGGAAGGACCCGGTCCGTCTACTGATCCCGGCAACACCGGGACGTTCGGGGAACTGCTCGGGGGTGAGTTTCCGGCGCTGCCGGTTACCATCTCGCAGCGACCGATGGCTCTCTGAAAATCCGGCCGTGCCGTACTGGTCCCCCTCATCGCGCAAGGCCAACTCGATTCATCGGCTACGATAGCGGCTATAATCTACCACAGCCAGACGCCGCGTGTCAACGGAGCCAATCCGAAGCAACCGCGGCCCAGCGACGGCTACACGGCGATGGCCAAATAGTAGGCGGCCCATACCACCAGGGCTACGCCCAATCCAACCAACCACGCCGGCACCGGCCCGTTGCCGACCGTGGGCATCTCCGCCTTCTCACGCTCGTAATGCTCCTGCTCTTCCACTGGCCGTCACCCCCGATCGGCCCGCCTGCCCCAGATCCCCGGCGGCCGCCCACGGCCCAGGGAACCGAAGGCCGCGAGACGAGCCCGCCTATCAGAAGAACTCGGTCAGGTAATGGTAGAATAGCCCGTCGGCCCCTATGGCGCTCAAGCCCGGATCCGTCATGGGCAAGAGCACCGTCGCCAACAGCGCGAAGCCTAGCGTCACAAGACTGCCGAAGACGATCATGGCCACCGTCGCCCGTTGCATCACCATCACCCCGCACCGACGCCCTCACTGGGAAATCCCTTTGGGCAATTCCACCGCCACCGGCCGATCCCTGCCCGCCTTGGTTCCATGCAGGCCTGGAGTGAGCAGTTCCTGGAACGCACCGACAAGCTCCCGGGCCATCCGGCGGGAGCTCAGGGTTTCGGCCCTGGCTACCGCCCGGGACGAATACCGCTTTAGCCGATCCGGCTCTTTCAGAATCGAGACGACGGCCCCGGCGAAGGCAGCCGGATCGTTCGGAGTCAACAATCCTTCGACGGCGTGGTGGACCATGTCCCGGGTTCCGGGCGCGTCTACCCCCACCACCGGCAACCCCGCGGCCATCGCTTCAAGCGTGGCCAAGCCCTGGGTCTCGGTGAGGGAAGCGATGACGAACAGATCCGCGCCGTGATAGGCCTGGATGACCTCATCCCGCTGGAATGTGCCGGTAAAGTGCACATGCCCAACGACATCTTCCCGGCGGGCGAGCCTCTCCAGGCGGGTGCGATCTGGCCCGTCGCCGACCAACACCAGGTGGACGGCGGGCATCTCCCGGCGGATGTAGCCCAGCGCGTCCAACAGAAATGCTACGTTCTTTTCTTGACCCAGGCGGCCGACGAACACCAAGATCCGGTCGCCCTCCGGAATGCCGAGCCGTTGCCTGAGCCAGTTCTTGTTGCCCGTGCGGTACTCTTCCACCGGAATCCCGGTAGGGATGGCTTTCACCGGCTTGTCGCGAAGGCCGTACGTTTCCCTGATGAACTCCCGAATTTGCGCCGTCGGTGCGATGATCAGGTCCGCCCGCTTGCAGTAGCCCGCCACGTACCGAATCATCAGCGGGCGCAAGAGAGGCCGCAGCCCCGGGGCGTAATGGACGTACTCGTGGTACATGGTGTGGTGGGTGAAGGCCAGGGGCAACCGGCGCCGGCGGGCCAGCGCCAGGGCCAGCACGCCCATGACGAAGGGGGTGTGCGCGTGGATGATCTCGATGCCGAGCTTTGCCAACAACGTCTCGGCATGCATCGAAATGGGCACCGGCACGGTGAATCCCCGGTACGTCGGCACCGGAACCGACCAAAACCGAAACACTTTCAGGGCAGGCTGGCGCGACGGCGCTGGCGACGCTGGGCTTTTCTGGTGGTAGTAGCGGGGGCCGAAAATATACACCTCATGCCCCATCTCCAGCAGCTCCGCGCCGAACGTGTCGATGGAGCGCACGACGCCGCTCACGTACGGTTGATAGCTGTCGGTGAAGACCGCGATTTTCATCGACGAACGGTTCCCTCCCGGCTCACCCGCCCGCCTCCCATTGTATCAAAGGAACCGCGTTGTGAAACAGCCTCCGGACTGATATAATGATTACGGTGGTGAGCTCGCGCGGCTCGCCCCCGCCGGTTCAGGCGTGACGGATGGCCGCTGGCGGCTTCTGGCCGCTAGAGGAAAGTCCAGACTCGGCTGCCGGTCCCCGATCGGCAGAAAGTTGGTGCCTGCCGCAAGGCAGGGCGGCGCAAGCCGACGGATGCGAAACCGGCCCTCGCGGTCGGGATTAGCTATAAAAGGGCCATAGAGACGAGCCGCTTCGGCGACGGAGCGGGTGGAACGCGGTAACCCCCACCACCGAGCAACCCCAAATAGGCCCCAAGAGGGCGGGTAGGGGGCAGCCTCCCGAAAAGGGGGGCCGCCCGGCCTCGGCCGGGCGAGATAGATGGCCATCAAAAACAGAATCTGGCTTACGGTCACGCCTGCGCCGGCGTACGCTTCCGCTTCGGCCTACCGGGTCGCTCGGAAGCGTTTTCTTGTTCGTCGGTGAACCGGTCAGGCTTGGTCCCCGCTCCGAAGGCGCTTTGCGACCGTGTTCATTCCCCGGCGTCTGGCAAATACAGCAGGTAATCCGGGACGCCGGGAGCCCGGTACGGGTGACGGGGCAACGGGGCGCGCGCCCCTGCAAGAGCCGTCAGGGCGATGTGGCGCGAAAGCCCCATGACCGGTTGAAGGGCCCGCACTTCATCCCGAGAGAAAAACCGCGCCTCCAGGATCTCTCGCCCATCGGCCCTCAACTCACCCCCGGCCGGTTCAAGGACGAAGATCACCACCAGGTCTTCGCCCCGCTGGCGCAAACCCAACAAGCCGGAGATCCGGGCTCTTAGGCCGGTCTCCTCTTCCAGCTCCCGCAACATCGCGGCGTCCAGCGTCTCCCCCGGCCGGACGTAACCGCCCGGCACGAACCAATAGCCGGCTCCCTTGCCGTACCGGTTTGCATAGGCCTGGCGCACCATCAGCACGCGATTCCCGTCGATCAAGGCGCCGCAAACCCCTACGGACAAGCAGGCCACCACCTCCGAACCCTCAAGAGCGGAACGCAACCGGGATGCCGGGTCCGCCAACGGCAATTCGATACCCGGCGCCGTGCGCGCAACTTCGGGCTTACGCGCCGAACTTCTGCAACCTGAGCCCGTGGGCGAGCATCAATCCCATCAGCTCCTGGGACCTGATGTGGCCCAGCGCGCCCCGGGCGCACTCGGACTCGCCGAATCCGCTCACCCACGGGTTCGGCCGGGCCCACCGGGATGACAACAGCAGCGGTACCGGATGCCAGCTGTGGCGCCGCATGACCGCGGGCGTCGAATGGTCGCCGGTGACCGCCAAGACGTCAGGCTTCAGTTCGAGGATGCCGGGCAACAGCGCATCCACCTCTTCGATGACCCGCACCTTGCGCGCGAAGTCCCCGTCCTCCCCGGCCGAATCGCCGCCTTTGACGTGAATGAAGAAGTAGTCGTAGTCGTCCCATGCCCTGCGAAGCGCCTCCACCTGGTCGGCGAAGCTGTCCCCCGCGTTCAGCTCGGTCATTCCGACCAGCTTGGCCAATCCCCGGTACATGGGATAAATGGCCAAAACCGCCGCCCTCAGGCCGAACAATTCCCCGACTGTCGGGATGCCCGGCAACCGGCCAAAGCCCCTAAGCAGGATGGTGTTGGCGCGCGGCTCATCCGCCAGCACCCGGTTGGCCTCTTCCACGAATCGATTCACGGCCGCCGCGGTCGCTTCCGCTTCCGGCTCAAGGGCCCGGACCGCCAGCGGGGGCCGGCCCTCAATTTGCGGGTCCGTTCCGGTCACCCGGTCCGAAAGGCCGGGGCCCCGCCAGACGATGACGGCCCGGTACTGCATCTCGGGGCGAATGTCCACGGTAACCCCCGGCACTTGGATTTCCGCCAGCTTCCGGCACAGGCGCTCCGCCTCTTCCGTGGGAATGCGGCCGGCCCGGCGATCGGTGATAACCCCGTCCCGCTGGGTGGCAAAGTTGACCCGGCAAGCCACGTCTTCCGGGCCTAGATCCATCCCTACGCCCAGAGCGGAGAGGACACCCCGACCTATTTGGTACTGCACCGGATCGTAGCCAAATAAGGCCAGATGGGCCGGTGCACTGCCCGGCGATACCCCGGGAATGATGGGCACTGTCATCCCCACCGACCCATGGCGGGCCAGCGTGTCCAGGTTGGGCGTATGAGCGGTTTCCAGCTCCGTCTTGCCGGTGTCGGGATCGGGAAGCCCTCCAAGGCCGTCCATCACCAAAAGCACGAGTTTCGTATCGTTCGGAACGGCTAGCTGCCGGAGAAGTTCGGTACCGGTCATGGCAATCGTTCCCCCTTTTGAGGTATCATTTCTCCGGCGCACTGCGAATGCCTGCGGCGCCGGCCCATGACGGGAGCGAAAGCCTCGTTCGGCCCGGTGGTCCCCAACAGGGCTGGATCCGCCGCCGGCGAATGGTATTGGGTGGTGTGCGGACGTTGGGAGGACCGGACATGCTGCGCTTCTTGTATGTGGTGGCCGAGGCCCAGCTCGTGCCTGTCCTGCGCCGTGCCGCGGAGCGCCTGGCCCAGGACGCACCGTCCCTTTCGATAGCCTTGGAAGGATACACGGTCGATCAGCTTCTCGCCGCCGACCGCGAGGAGATTCGCCGCCGGCTGGCCCTGGCCGACGTGTTTCTGGGCTCGATGCTCAACAGCGAGCGGGAAGTGTCCCTGCTCCGGGAGCTTTTCGAGGACGGGCGGCCTCCGGTGACGGTCGTATTTACCTCTCAGCCGGAGCTGGTCCTTCTTTCCCGCGTCGGCCCGTTCGACGGCCCGTCGCTCATTCGAGACCGGGCAGCCTGGACCGGCCTCACCCGAACGCTGCAGCAGGCGGGGATCGACATTCCCCCGTCGTTACCGGCCCTGATGGCCATGGCGCCGCGCCTTTGGGCCCGGCTCGGCGACGCCCTCGGGTGCCTGGAACCGTATGCCCGGGCAGGACTTTACTGGCTGAACGCCTCGCCCGAAAACGCCCGCCGGATGATGTTGCACTTGGCGAATCACCACCCCAAGTTCCAGGGCCGGTTCCGGCCTGAGCCGCCGGTAGTGTTCCCTGAGGTGGCCCTGTGGCACCCCCGGGCCGGCCGCCGGTTCTTCGCCTCCTACGACGAATTCCGCCAGTGGCGGGACGCCGCCCTGGCGCCGGCCGAAGACCGCCCCAAAGTGGGCGTCGTCGTCTTCCGCCAGTACGTGACCGGCGAAAGCCATCGCCATTACGACGCGGTCGTCGAGGCGCTGGAAGCCGAAGGATTGGACGTCGTCGCTGGCTTTGGGGGTCTTTCCGGAGACCGGCTGGTTGAGTCCCTCCTCCGCCCCGCGGGGATTGACCTCTTGCTCAACCTCACCGGCTTCAACCTTGTGGGCTCCATGGGCCGGCCCCGGCCGGACCGCGCGGTGGAATTGCTCCAAGAACTCGATGTTCCTTATCTTGTGCCGTTTCCTCTGCTGTTTCAAACCGAGAGCCGGTGGGAAGAAGATCCGGTAGGGCTTTCTCCCATGCAGACCGCGCTACAGGTCGTGTTGCCGGAGCTTGAAGGCGCTGGGGAGCCGCGGGTGTTTGCGGCCCAGGGGATAGACGGCGAGTTCGAACCGTTGCCCGAAGCCGTCCGGCGCCTGGCCCGCCGCGTGCGGCGCTGGATCGACCTGCGCCGCAAGCCGCCCGGCCAGCGGCGCATCGCGATCACGCTGTTCAGCTTCCCGCCCGATAAGGGCAGCGTCGGCACCGCCGCGTACCTGGACGTCTTTCGGAGCTTGCACCGGCTGCTTTCGGCCATGAAAGCCGAAGGCTACAACGTCGAGGTGCCAAGCGAACCGGAGGAGTTGCGGCGCCTCGTCCTCGGGGCCGACGAAGCGCTGCCGGGAGCGCCCACCGTCGCAGTGGCGGGCCGGCTGGACACGGACGAGTACAGGGAACTTGTGCCCGCGGCAGACCGCATCGCGGCCAACTTCGGGCCGCCGCCGGGCATCATCGATACCGACGGCCGGGGGCTGTTGGTACGAGGCCGGCAGCTGGGCAACGTGTTCGTCGGCGTACAGCCCGGATTCGGGTACGAAGGGGACCCGATGCGGCTGTTGTTTGCTCGGGATGCGAGCCCATCCCACAGCTTCGCCGCGTACTACGCGTGGCTGGAGCACGTATGGCGGGCCGATGCCGTCATCCACTTCGGCACCCACGGGGCGCTGGAGTTCATGCCAGGCAAGCAAGTCGGGCTCACGACCCGCTGCTACCCGGACATGCTCATCGGCGAGCTGCCCCACATTTACTTTTACTCGATGAACAATCCGTCGGAGGCCACCATCGCCAAGCGGCGCAGCTACGCGACGACGGTCACATACTTGAGCCCGCCGCTGGCGGAAGCCGGGCTGTACCGATCGCTGCTCTCGCTCAAAGAAGCCGTCGCGGAGTTCCTTCACGGGGATGCGGGCCGTGGCGAAGCCCGCTCGCCGGAGACGTTGCGTGCGCTGGCGGAACAGGCGCACCTGGACCAGGAGGTGGAGCCGCCCCGGCCCGGAGAGCCCCCGCAAGACTACGCCCGCCGCCTGGCCGCGTACTTGCGCACCCTGGAAGAGCGGCTGATCCCGGTGGGACTCCACGCGGCCGGCGAGCCAGTGAGCCCCCAGGAGGCGGCCGAGTTTCTCTGGGCGGCGCTGCAGCATCCCCGGCCCGAACTCGGGGTGCCGGGCTTGCCCCACCTGGTGGCCGCGGGCATGGGGCTTGAGTGGGACGCCCTGGAGGACACCGATCCGCGCCGGGACGAGGTCATGCGAAACGCCCGGGCTATTGCCGACCGGCTGGCGAAAGGCCAACCGGTGCCCGGCGGAGACCCTCAATGGGACAATCTCATCCGGTTCGCCGGCGACTTTCTCGTCCGGCTGCGGGAGGAACGGGAAATTCCGGCTCTCTTGTCCGCGCTTTCCGGCCGGTTCATCCCGCCGGCGCCGGGCGGCGATCCGGCCCGCACGCCCGCGGCGCTGCCTACGGGCCGCAACATTCACGCCCTGGATCCGCACCGCATTCCGTCCCCCGCCGCCCGGCAGCGGGCAAAGCCCGTCGTAAAGCAGCTTCTGGCGCGGGCCGCTCGAGTCTCCGGCGGATATCCGGAAACCGTTGCCTTCGTCCTTTGGGGCACCGACAACATCAAGACCCACGGCGAGGGCGTAGCCCAAGTGCTGGAGCTTTTGGGCGTGGAACCGGTGCCCGACAGCCTCGGGCGCATGACCCGGCTGCGGCTCATCCCGCTGGCCGAGCTGGGCCGGCCCCGGATCGATGTCGTCATGACGGTGTCCGGCATTTTCCGGGACATCTTCCCCAACGTCGTGGAATTGCTGGACGAGGCGGTGCGCCTTGCGGCCGAGGCCGACGAAGACCCGGAGATGAACTTCGTCCGCAAGCACACGCTGGCCATCGCCGCCGAGCTGAACATGACGCCGGCTGAGGCGTCCCGGCGGGTATTCGCCAACAAGCCGGGGCAATACGGGACCGGAGTCAACCACGCTGTGGAAGCGTCGGCCTTTCAGGGCCAGGACGACCTGGGGAAGGTGTTCCTCCACCGCAAATCCTTCACGTACGGGCACGGCGCGGCCGGCGATGCTCAAGCGGACCTTTTGGCCGCCTGCCTGAAGACGTGCGGGGCGGCTTTCCAGAACTTGGACTCAACGGAAATCGGTTTGGCCGACGTCGACCATTACTACGAGTACCTGGGCGGTTTGGCCGCCGCCGCCCGGCACGTTCGGGGCAGCGCCCCGCCAGCGTTCGTCGCGGACACCTTCGCTCCCGGCGCGAGGGTGCGCTCGCTCGAGGAAGCGTTGCTTTTGGAAACCCGCACCCGGCTTTTGAATCCCCGGTGGTATGAGGGCATGCTTCGCCACGGCTACCAGGGTGTGCACGAGATCGCTGCCCGGTTGGACAACACCTTCGGGTGGTCTGCAACCGCGGGCGCGGTGCCGAGCTGGGTGTACACCGCCGCGGCGGATACGTTCCTGCTGGACGATTCCATGCGGGACCGGATGACAAATCTCAATCCCCAGGCAGTGCACCGGATGGCGGCGCGGCTCGCGGAAGCCCGGGACCGGGGGTTCTGGCAGGTAGACGGAGAGCGCTGGGCGAAGTTGCAGGAGATTTTGGCGGATGCGGAAGACCGTGTCGAGGGGGTTGTGTGAATGGCGGTCCGCACCGGCACCGGAGCACAGCCCGTCTACCCATTTACCGCCATCGTCGGCCAGGACGAGCTGCGACTCGCGTTGATCTTGACGGCCATCGATCCGTTGATCGGCGGCGTGCTGGCCCTGGGCGATCGGGGAACGGCCAAGTCGACGGCGGTCCGTGCGCTGGCCCAGCTGTTGCCGCCGCTTGAGGCCGTGGACGGCTGCCCGTTCCGCTGCGATCCCGGCCGCCCCGACGAGTGGTGCTCGCTTTGCCGGGAGCGGGACGCGTCGGGCGAGCGGCTGGCGGCGGTCGAAGTGCCGGTGCCGGTCGTCGATCTGCCTTTGGGCGCCAGCGAAGACCGGGTCGTCGGGAGTCTTGACATCGAAGCGGCGCTCGTTCGGGGCGAGAAGGTGTTCGAGCCGGGGCTTCTGGCCCGGGCCAACCGGGGATTCCTCTACATCGACGAGGTCAACTTGCTGGAAGACCACCTGGTGGACCTGTTGCTGGATGTGGCCGCAAGCGGCGTCAACGTCGTGGAACGGGAAGGCATCAGCCTTCATCACCCGGCCCGGTTCGTCCTGATCGGTTCGGGCAACCCCGAAGAGGGCGACCTTCGCCCGCAGCTTCTGGACCGCTTCGGCCTGTTCGTCCCGGTGAAGACCATCGCCGATGTCGACTTGCGAGTGGAGATCGTCCGGCGCCGGGACGAGTTTGAGCGGGATCCTCGGCTGTTTGCCGCCCGCTTCGCCGCGGAGGAAATGGCCTTCCGGGAGCGAATTGCCAGGGCCCAGGAGCGCCTCGCGTCGGTAGACGTGCCCGAATCGGTCCTGCAGGCGGCCGCGGCGCTCTCGGTGGAACTGGGCCTTGACGGGCACCGGGGCGAACTGAGTCTTGTGAGGGCGGCCCGGGCCCTGGCCGCGTGGGAAGGCCGGTCGGAGGCTACTCGCCACGATGTGGCCGCCCTGGCCCCGGCCGCGCTGGCCCACCGGTTGCGCCGGGACCCGCTGGACGAGCTGGATTCCGGGGAACGGGTGCGCCAGGCCATGGCGCGGGTCATGCCCGAAACGCCGCCAGGCTGCATAAGGATGTGACGCGATGCTTTTGGCCATCGATATCGGCAACACAAACATTACCTTCGGCCTCTACGACGGGGACAAACTGGTGCGCACCTTCTGCCTGTCCACCGACTTGCACCGCACGTCTCACGAATACGAGATTCAAATTGACAACTTGTTCCAGCGGGCCGGGCACTCGCCGGTGGAAGTGGATGCGGTGGTCATGGGCAACGTCGTGCCGCCCTTGCAGGCGCCCTTCGAGCAAGTGGTGCGCGATCTGTTCCGCGTCGTGCCCTGGCGGGTGACCGCGACGGGCGGGGTGCTCGGGCTTACCCTCCGGGTCGACAACCCGGCCGAGGTGGGTGCGGACCGGATTGCCAACGCGGTGGCCTGCTACCGGCGGTACGGCGCGCCCGCGATCGTGGTCGACATGGGAACCGCGACGACGTTTGACGTGGTGTCCGCGGCCGGCGAGTACCTGGGAGGCGCCATCGCCCCGGGAATCCAGATCGCCGCGGAGGCCATGTTCGAGCGGGCAGCCAAGCTGCCCCGGGTAGAGCTTGCCCCGCCGCCCGCGGCCATCGGGCGCAATACGGTGCACGCCATGCAGTCGGGTACCGTGTTCGGCTACGCGGGACTGGTGAAGGGGCTCATCGAACGGATCCGGGCGGAGCTGGACGGCAACGCCCGGGTTGTCGCCACCGGCGGCCTGGCTCCCATCGTCGCCCGCCACAGCCCCATTTTTGACGTCGTCGATCCCCATTTGACGCTGGACGGCCTGAGGCTGCTGTACATCTTGAACCACCCGGCCTACACCCCCCTTCCGGCCGGGCCGGCGCCGGGAGGGCTCCACGCGTGAGCGTGCGGGGGCTTGCGGGACGGAACATCGTCTTAGGCGTGTCCGGAAGCATCGCGGCCTACAAGGCAGCGGACGTCGCCAGCCGCCTGGTACAGGCCGGAGCCACCGTGGATACGGTCATGACGCCGTCGGCGATCCGGTTTGTGGCTCCGCTGACATTTCAAAGCTTGACCCACCGGCCAGTGGTCACCGATCTGTTCGATCCCCGATCCGAACTCAGCATCGACCACGTCGCTCTGGCCCGGCGGGCCGACGCTGTCTTGATTGCGCCGGCCACCGCGGACCTGTTGTCCCGGATGGCCCACGGGCTCGCGGACGATCCCGTGACGGCCACGGTACTGGCTACCGCTGCGCCGGTGATCGTCTGCCCGGCCATGGAGAGCCATATGTACCGACATCCCGCCACCCAGGAGAACCTAGAGCGGCTTGTCCAGCGGGGCGTTCGGGTAGTGGAGCCGGCCGCGGGCCGCCTGGCGTCGGGCCAACACGGCATCGGACGGCTTGCGGACCCCGGCCTCATCATAGGAACCGTCCGGCAAGTGCTGGGGAGAAACGGCGACTTGTCGGGTCGCCGGGTGGTGGTGACCGCCGGCGGAACCCGGGAGGCCATCGATCCCGTACGCTACATTACCAACCGCTCGTCCGGCAAGATGGGCCACGCGCTGGCCGAAGCGGCCCGGGACCGGGGCGCGGCCGTGGTGCTCGTGACCGCCGCGCCGGTGGGACCCGAGACCGCGGCCGGCATCGACGTGCGGCCCGTGAGTTCCGCTCTTGAGATGATGGCCGAGGTGCAGGCGGCCGTCGAGCGCGCCGACGCGCTGATCATGGCCGCCGCGGTCGCCGACTACCGGCCCGCCGCCTTCTCATCCCACAAGGTGAAAAAGACACAGGACCAGTGGGAATTGCGGATGGTGCGCAATCCCGACATTCTCGCGTCGGTGCGGACGACGGCCGTCAAAGTCGGGTTCGCCGCGGAAACTCAAGACCTGCGGGAAAACGCCCTGGCCAAGCTCAAAGCCAAAGGCCTGCACATGATCGTCGCCAACGACGTCACCGCTCCCGGCAGCGGGTTTGAGTCGGACACGAATCAGGTCACAATCATCGACCGCTCGGGCCGGGTGGAGGAACTCCCGTCCCTTCCAAAGATGGATGTGGCCCACGAAATTTTGGACCGGCTCGTCACTCTCCTGCCCTAAACAGAGGCCGAAGGATCATCATCCCGGAAGACGTCCCTGGGCCGACGGATACCCGCCGGCCGGCGCCGCGGTCTGGGCCGCCCGCAGAAGCGCCGTGGCTACCGCCTCCGCGGCGGCCGCGCCCACTTCGGCCGTTTGCTCCATCTGGGCCGCCCAGGTGCGGGGCGGGGCTTCCGGATGCCGGCCGGTAGCCAGTGCAAACACCGTATCTCCGTCCCACGGCGTGTGAGCCGGATACACGGCCCGGGCGATACCGTCGTGGGCCATTTGGGCCACCCGGTGCACCGCTTCTTTGGAGAGCTGCAAATCCGTGCCCACGACGACCACGACCGTGTTGGCGCCGGGAAACGGGCTCGTTCGGCCGGTTTCCCGGGCTTGCCGCATGAGGAACGAACCCTGGTCCCTGTCGAAGGCGCCGGCCACCAGCCGGCCGGTCAGCGGATCCACGATGTCTCCCAACGGGTTTGCGACCGCGAGGGCGGCGACGGTACCTCCCCGTGGGAGCTTGACGGAACCGATGCCGAGGCCGGCCTTCATCGCAAACTCCATGCCAGCCCACTTGCCGCACGTCGCGCCGCTGCCGGCTCCCACGTTTCCCTCGGCCGCGCCGTCGCCGGAGTCCAATGCGGCCTTGCAGGCGGCATAGCCTTGCTCCGGCCCGGGTCTCACGCGGGAGTCGCCCACCGCCAGGTCGAAGATGACCGCCCCGGGGACGATGGGGACGCGTCCAAACCCGGTATCGAAGCCGATGCCCTGCTCTTCAAGAAAGTCCATCACACCCGCCGCGGCGGAAAGCCCGAACGCGCTTCCGCCGGAGAGCAAAACCGCGTGTACCCGCTGTACCAACCGGCCCGGCGCCAACAGGTCGGTCTCCCGGGTGCCCGGTCCGCCGCCCCGCACGTCCACGCCCCCCACCGCGCCCTCACCGTCGCACAAGACGACGGTGCAGCCGGTGAGCGCCCGTTCGTCCGTCCAGTGGCCGACCGAAAGGCCTTCCACGCCGCCCAGCGACATCCCCGTCACCCCCGTAAAAAACGTCCCCCAGATCTTCTCCGCCCGTCCTGGTGTATAATGGCCGTGATGATGGACGTTCGGCGAGCAGGCGGTGCGGCCGATGACCTGGCGGAGTCTTTAGTTCTCTTGTCGGTGGACCCCGCCCTGCAAGGGGCATACGTTTTCGGACCGGCCGATGCCGCGACCGATAGTTGTATCCGCCGCTTCGAGCGATGGCTCGCCGGCGGCGAGCCCGTGCGGCTTCCGGTCCGGGCGACTCCGGGCGACCTCGAAGGCGAGCTGGACGTGGAGGCCACCCTGGCCGCGGGCCGCCCCGTCTGGCTGGCAGGCCTTGTGGAGCGGGCGTCCGGCGGGCTCATCGCCGTCGATAGTGCGGATCGGCTTGCGCGGGCCACCGCGGCCGCGCTCACCGGCAAGCTTTCCCAATTGCCCCTGCCCCGGCGGCCGCTGCTCCTGGTCCGGGCGCACGCACCGCCCGCGCCCCAGGACCCGCTGGCAAGCCATTGTGCCTTGTGGCTCGCCGCGCCCTCCGCTCGCGCGGCGCTTTCCCTCGACGAAGCAACGGCTCCCCATCCACCGGCATGGGACTGGAACCGGATCCGGGCCGCCCGGCGCCTTTTGGCTCGGGTTCGCCTGGCGGAGCCGCTCATGCGGCGCATCTGCCGGGCGATCGACGCTTTGGGCTGCACCTCTCAGCCGCTGGATTGGTTCGTCGCCCGAGCAGCTTCAGCCCTGGCCGCTTGGCACGACCGAGAACACGTGCGGCAAGACGACGTCGATGCCGCCCTGGCACTGGTGGCCGCCCCGCGTGGGGCAACTGCCCGGGCTCATCCAGAGAGCGTTTCGCCGTGGCCCGCGGCGGGCGGAACGACACCTTTCCAAGCATCCCCTGCCGCCTCCCTGTCGCCTGCGGCGGGGACCACGGATCAGGCTGCCGGAGAGGGACCGGTGGGCCGCAGCGCTGCGCCTGAGCCGGCCGAAGCCGCTTGGGACGGGTCCTCCGGGCCGGCGCGGGTGACGGTTGTGCCTCCTGCGGCGCTGGGCCGCGCGCTCGCCTTGCCGCTCTCCGCGCGGAAGCCTTCGCCCTCCCGGGCAGCCCAAAGCTTGCGAGGCCGCCCGGGACCGCGGGCCGGCCGGGCTCCGGACGGCCCCCTTTCGTTGGCCGCGACGTTGCGGGCTGCCGCGCCCTATCAGCGGCTCAGGGCCCCGCGGCCGCCTCTTGTCGTTCCGATCTTGCCGGACGATCTGCGCTTCCGCCGCCGCCGTCCCCGGGCCCGATCCGTATTCGTTCTCGCGGTGGACGGGTCCGGCTCCATGGGCCAGGGCCGCATGCACCTGGCCAAGGCGGCCGCACTGTCGGTTTTGCACGGAGCGTACCGGGAGCGCCGGTTTGTGGCGTTGATCGACTTCCGGGGACGGCAAGCCCGGGTTCTTTGCCCTCCCGGGCGCAGTTCGACCGCGATCCGGCGGCATATCGTCGCCTTGCCCAGCGGGGGCGGAACTCCCCTGGCCGCGGGACTGGCCGCCGCCCTGGAAACGGCCCGGACTTGGCAGCGCCGCCACCCGGACGCCACCGCGGCGGTCGTGCTTTTTACCGATGGGAAAGCCAACGTGCCGTTGCAACGGAATATCGCGGCCGGCGGGGCGGGTGCCGGTTCAGCCAGCGCCCAAAGTCGCCGCTCGGCCGCCTGGCACGACGTGGAACGGGTGGCCGGCCGGCTGCGTGCCTCCGACATCTTCACGGTGCTCGTAGACAGCGGGCCCGGCACCCCTCGTGAGCTACAGAGACTGGCAACTCTCCTGGGCGGCGAGATCGTGCGGGTGGTCACGCCCGTTCCGTGAATCGCAAAGCCCCGCCGCCCACTGGTCGATGGCCGAAACGCCGACCCAGCGCATCTTTAGTCCGAACACTTCGGAAAACGAAGCGATCAGCGCGTCGCAAACCGCATCCATGTCCACCGGCCGTCCCAGCAGCGCCTGCATCGACGTGACCGGCCGGCCGGTGATGCCGCAGGGGATGATGCCGTCGAAATAGGACAAGTCGGTGTTGACGTTGAGGGCAAATCCGTGGCTCGTCACCGCTCGCGTAAACCGGACGCCGATGGCCGCGACTTTCGCCCCGTCAACCCAGACGCCGGTCAGCCCCTCGACGCGCCGGCCCCGAATGCCGAACCCCGCAAGGGCCCGGATGAGTACCTCTTCCAGATCGCGCAAGTATCGATGCGGGTCAAGGCCCCGACCCCGCAACGAAACGATGGGATAGCCGACCGCCTGTCCCGGCCCGTGGTAGGTCACATCGCCGCCCCGGTCGACATAGTAGACGTCGACGCCTTTTTTGCGCAGGCGTTCCTCGTCCCACAAAATATGCCGCCCGTCGCCGCCTCGGCCGACGGTGTAGACGTGGGGATGCTCGACGAGCAGGAGCAAGTCGGGCACCTGGCCGCCGATGCGGGCCCGCACCAGGCGAGCCTGGAGGTCCCACGCGGCGCTGTAATCCCATTGTCCCAGGCGCACCGTCCACCCTATCGGGCGGCCGGCGCCGTCCCCGGTTTCGGTCATACGTTCACCCCGCTCAGCTTCTCCAGCTGCTCATGGGCGTGGTACGAACTGCGCACCAGCGGACCGGCCTCCACGTGGGGAATGCCGATGGCCTCGCCCATCCGCTTCAGCTCGTCGAACTCTTCCGGCCGGTAGTAGCGCTCCACCGGCAGATGCTTGATGGATGGCCGCAAATACTGGCCGATGGTCATGATATCGACCCCGATCCGGTGGACGTCCTCCATCACCTTCCGGATTTCATCGAGCGTTTCGCCAAGGCCCACCATGATACCCGTCTTGGTCAACACGTCGCCGTCCATGGCCTTGGCTCGCTGAAGCAGCTCCAGCGAGCGCTCGTACCGGGCCTTGGGACGGACCCAAGGATACAGCCGGGGCACCGTCTCCAGGTTGTGGTTGAGAACGTCCGGCCGCGCTTCTATGGTGATGGCCAGCGCTTCCCAATTCCCCTCGTAGTCGGGAATGAGCACTTCCACCGCCGTGCCCGGACACCGCTCCCGGATAGCCCGGATCGTCGCCCGGAAGATCTCGGCCCCGCCGTTGGTAAGGTCGTCCCGGGTAACGGAGGTGATGACCGCGTGCTTAAGCCCCATAGCGCTCACCGCCTCCGCCACCCGCTCGGGCTCCGCCCAGTCCAGTTCCGTCGGCCGGCCGCTCTTCACCGCGCAAAACCCGCATGCCCGGGTGCAAATGTCGCCCAAGATCATGAAGGTCGCGGTGCCCCGTTCCCAGCACTCAAAGATGTTGGGACAGTGAGCTTCCTCGCAGACGGTGTTCAAGGACAAATCCCGCATCAGGCTCTCTATGCGCCGGTAGTTGGGGCCTAAGGCGGCCCGCACTTTCAGCCACGGCGGCTTGCCCGTGGGCTGATAGTTTTCCCGCCGCCGGGGAGGACGGGTCCTCGGCGCAGGGGCCGGTTGCACAACGGATTCGGAAACCAAGGGGAGTTCTCGCTCCACGGGTCACCCACTCCCATCAGTATAGGGGCGTGTCAGGCCCCAGACTTTCGAGCCGGCGCCGGACTGCCGCAAGGAACCGCCCGGCGTACAACCCGTCCGTCACCCGGTGATCGAACGACAAGCACATGTTCATCATCGGCCGGATGGCGATCGCATCCCCGACCGCGACCGGGCGGCGAACGATGGCTTCCATTGTCAGGATGGCCGCCTGGGGCGGGTTGATGATCGGGTAGGACGCAATCGATCCGAATGCGCCGGTGTTGTTCACCGTGAACGTGCCCCCGTCAACGTCGTCCACCCCGAGCCTTCCTTCCCGGGCCCGGGCAACGAGACCGGACAAGGTCCGGGCGAGGCCTGCAACGCTGAGCCGGTCGGCATCGCGGATGACAGGTACGACCAACCCGTCTTCCAGGCCCACCGCCACGCCGATGTTGATCCGCTTCCGCACCACCAGGCGGTCATCCTGCCAGCTCGCATTCAGCCGCGGAAACTCCTTCAAGCTCTCAACGACCGCTTTGATGAAGAACGGCAGGTACGTCAGGTCCACGCCTTCCCGCTGGCGAAACTGATCCTTGACTCCATCCCGCAACGATACTAAGCCGCTGACGTCGGCCTCCATCATCGTCCAGGCGTGAGGCACCGCCTTCTTGCTGAAAGTCATCCGCGCCGCGATGGTCTGTCGCATGGCGGATGGGACGATCACTTCGTCTGCGGGGCCCGGCACCGTGTCCGGGCCCGAAGGCGCTGGCACCTGCCCAGGGGCCCGCACGGCCGCCGCCGGCCGGGGCGATACGGTTTCGCCGCGAGCCGGGACCGCCGAAGCCTGGGTCCCGCCCGATTGGGCTCGCCTCTCAAGATAGGCCAACACGTCCCGCTTCGTCACCCGGCCACCGGCGCCGGTGCCGGGCACCAGCCGGAGGTCGACGCCGTGCTCGCTTGCCAACCGGCGGACCAGAGGCGAGTACAGTCCCCGCGGTAGCGGGCCGGGCGCGGCCGGTTCCGGTTCCCGGCGCACCCCCGCATCCTCCGCCTTTGGCACCCCCGCACCCTTCGCATCGGCTTCGCCCGGATCCGGCCGGTCCGTTTCGACCGGTTCCGACTGTACGGCGAGGATCGCAATGGGCGCGCCCACGGATACCGTGGCGCCCTCCTTTGCCAGGATCTCCTCCACGACACCGCTGACGGGCGAGGGGATCTCGGTGTTCACCTTGTCGGTGACGACCTCTACCAGGGGTTCGTACTGCTCCACCCGATCGCCCACGGCCTTAAGCCAGGACGCGATAGTACCCTCGACGACGCTCTCCCCCAGCTTCGGCATGGTCACCGTAGTCCGCGACATGCCGCCTTCCTCCCCGCGCCGGCCTAAAACCGCGCCAAGTTTTTCATGGCCTCATATTGCTGCTCCACCGTCGGCATGTAGGCCGCCTCCAAAACCCGGTTGAACGGCATGGCCGGCACGTCCGGCGGCGCCACCCGCACGATAGGAGCATCCAGATAAAACAGCGCCTCCTCGGCGACAATGGCGGCCAGCTCCGCGCCGATTCCGCCCGTCTTGTTGTCTTCATGGGAGATCATCACTCGACCGGTCTTGCGGACCGACTCAAGCACCGTCTTGCGGTCAAGCGGCAACAGCGTCCGCAAATCGATGATCTCCGCCTCGATGCCGTCCTCCTCGGAAAGCCGCCGGGCCGCCTCCAGGCAAAGGTGGACGGTATACCCGTATGTCAGTACGGTCAGATCCCTGCCCGGACGTTTGACGTCGGCCGCGCCGATGGGCAGCACGTAATCTTCGTCGGGCACTTCTCCCCGCACGGTGCGGTAAGCTTTCTTGTGTTCGAAAAACAGCACCGGGTCCTCATCCCGGATGGCCGCCTTGAGCAACCCTTTGGCGTCGTAGGGGGTGCTCGGCACGACGATCTTCAAACCGGGCACGTGATGGAACAGCGCCTCCACAGACTGGGAATGGTATAACGCGCCGTGGATGCCGCCGCCGTACGGGGCTCGGATGACGATGGGGCAACTCCAGCTCCCGTTGGACCGGTACCGGATCTTGGCCGCCTCGTTGATGATCTGGTCCATGGCCGGATGGATGAAGTCGGCGAACTGAATTTCGGCCACAGGGCGCATCCCGGCCGCCGCGGCCCCGATGGCTACCCCCACAATGAGCGACTCGGCCAGCGGGGTGTCAAGCACCCGCATGGGCCCAAACTCTTCGATGAGCCCTTGGGTCGCCCGGAACACGCCGCCCCGAACGCCTACATCCTCGCCCAGCACAAACACTTGAGGGTCCCTGCGCATCTCTTCCGCCAGCGCTTCCCGGACCGCTTCGATCAGCGTCTTCGTGGCCACGCCGCGTTGCCTCCCTCACTGTCCGTACACGTGGCGCAACAGGTCGGCAGGGACAGGGTCCGGGGCCTTCTCGGCGTACTCCACGGCCGCGTCGACTTCGGCCGCCAGCTGCTCCCGCAAGCGCCGATCGGTCTCCTCGGTAAGAAGGCCGAGTTCCATCAAATACCGCCGAAAGCGCGGCAGCCCATCCCTAGCCCGCCACTCCTCCACTTCCTCCTGGGGCCGGTAGGCGCGATCATCGTCGTCGCTGGAGTGAGGGGCGAGGCGGTAAACCTTTGCCTCGATGAGCGTCGGGCCTTGGCCGCTTTTGGCCCGGTCCACCGCCTCCCGCATGACCCGGTACACTTCCAGCGGATCCATGCCGTCCACCGTCACCCCGGGGAAGCCGTAACCTGCCGCGCGGTCGGCCACGTTGTCCACCGCCATCTGCTTTTCCTGAGGCACCGAAATCGCGTAACGGTTGTTTTCGCAAAAGAAGATCACCGGCAACCGGTGCACGGCCGCGAAGTTCATCGCCTCATGGGCATCGCCTTTGCTGGCCGAACCTTCCCCAAACGACACGTACACGACCGCGTCCTCGCCCCGCAGGCGGATCGCATACGCGATGCCTGCCGCCTGGGGCAATTGGGTCGCGACGGGACTTGAGCCGGTGAAAATTTTGAGCGGCGGGAAACTCCAGTGGCTGGGCATCTGGCGCCCGCCGCTGCTTGGGTCCTCCGCCTTGGCGAGCAAGCCGAGCATGTAGTCTTTGGCCGTCATCCCCAAGGTCAGCACGACGCCCAGATCCCGGTAATACGGCAACGCCCAGTCGATACCGGGACGGAGCGCCCAGGCGGCTCCCACTTGACACGCCTCCTGACCTTGCGCGGAGACCAGGAAAGGGGCGCGGCCCATCCGGTTGAGAATCCACGTCCGCTCGTCCACCATCCTGGTCAGCAAGATCTTTTCGTACATCGCGAGCACATCGGCATCCGACAAACCCAAGGCCGCATGCCGGTTGTCCATCGTCGTTCCCTCCCGCCCGCCTGCACCGGTTCGCTACACAACTATGCCCCGCCGGCTCCGGGCGATTCTCGTCCCCTCATTCCCCGCGGGCGGGCCCGCTCCCTTCCCTGACCAGCACTCCCGACACCAAGGTCGGAACCGTATCGGAGACGGAAACTTTTGCGCAGAAGTCCACATCCGTTTCGAATCCCAACTGCACAAGCTTCCGGCCGTGCCGAGTAGCCCGAAGGGCCGCGCGGGGCGACGCCACCGTCCCTGCCATCCGAAGCGCGGCTTGGGCGCCGTCCCCAAGTTCCAGCGGTCCCTCCCGGGCCATCGCCTCCAGCACCACCGCCGCGGCGTACGCGTCTTCCGCGGAAAACCGGCCGTCAGTTCCCGCGCAGACGATGAGCGCGCCGCCTCCTTGAGCGCCGGCCAGCTGCCGGAGGCGCTGCGCCGCCGCTTGGGCGTTGCGCAAGCACGCGGCGATGACGGCCGCGCCGCCGGCGACCGAGCGCGCGCGCTCGAACGCCGCGGTGCCGTTGGTCGTCGTCATGACGACCAGCTTGCCCGCCACCCGCTCAGGCCCGTACTCCAGCGGCGAGTTTCCCAGATCGAAGCCGGCCAGGGCGCGGGCGCCCCGCTCGCCGCCCAGCACCACATCGGGCCCCGCGGCCCGCCACGCCCGGGCATCGTCGGGAGAACCGACCGGTACGACGCCCCGGGCTCCATTCTCCAGCGCGGTGACGATGGTGGTCGTTGCCCGCAGGACATCGATGACCGCGACCGCGCCGAACTCGCCGGGCTCTATGCCGTCCGTTTCTGCAGGGACCAGTACCGCGTCGACGTACACTTGCGAGCCTCCTCCCGTTGCTCCGGCAGGTCTTCGTCAGGACCTAGGGCCGCTGTTGCAGTGACGGTGAAACGGCGACCCGGCTCATCAGATGATGCGCCGACGGAGCCACGCGCTGGCGGAATCGATCGCGGTCACGGTCAACACGATGACGAGCAGCGCAGTACCGACGACGGGCCAGCGACGGAAGCTCAACGCCTGCAGCAAGATGACCCCGACGCCTCCCGCGCCCACAAGCCCCAAGGTCGTCGCCGAACGCATGTTGATCTCGAATCGGTACAGGGCCGATGCGATGAACTCCGGCAGCACCTGGGGAATGACCGCGAACCAAACCGTCTCCAGAGGCGACGCCCCCGCTGCAGTGAGCGCCTCAATGGGCCCGCGATCGATGTTTTCGATGACGTCGGCATACAGCTTGGCCAGCATTCCGATAGAGTGCAGTCCGACGGCCATGACGCCGGCCAGCGGCCCTGGCCCGTAGGCGGCCACGAAAAACACCGCCAGGATGATTTCCGGAAACGTGCGCACCGCGTTGAGCAACTGGCGGGCCAAAGCCGCGACGACGCCGTACACCACCATGTTGCGGGCAGCCCAGAATCCTAGGGGAAGGGCGAGAAGGGCGCCCACCGTGGTGCCCATGAGGGCAATGGCCAACGACTGGCCCGTGGCCAAAACCGCCGGGCCAAGCCACTCGCGATCTGCCACCGCGTACAGGACGACAACTCCCAGCAGGACCGTTCCCAGCACCGGCCACCGGCGTCGCCGGGCGGCTTCCAAAGCCGTCACGCCGGCCGCTCCCGCCGCGGCCACAGCGAGCCAGGGCGCTGACTCCGGGCCGACCTGAAGCGGGAACATCAACTTCAGGATCCGTCCTATGGCCGGCAGGCCCCTGGCGATGCGATCCGCATCCACCCGGATTCCCGAAGCGGCCCAGGCGACTGCCCAGCCACACACAGCCAACAGCAAGACGCGGTAGAGCACGGCGCGCAAGCGGCCTAGACCGCTTCCGTGAGACCGCCCCATGTCACACCAACCTCGCTCTCACGCGGGCGCTGGCATAGTCGATGGCCGCCACCAGGACGAACGTGGCAAGAATGATGATGAATGCGTTCTCGTACTGGAACAAGCTGAGCATGAGCTGCAGCTGCTGTCCGATGCCGCCGGCCCCCACCAACCCCAGCACCGTAGACACGCGAACGTTGATCTCAAACACGTACAGGACATAACTGACGAACAGCGGCAACACCTGGGGCACGACCGCGTAGGCAATCACCTGCGCCCGGGTAGCGCCGGCGGCCTCAAGCGCCTCCAGGGGACCGGGGTCCACCGCCTCCACCGATTCGCTGGTCAGCTTGGCCACGATGGCCATCGAAAACACCGTCAGCGCCAAAACCCCCGGAAACGGCCCAAACCCCACGGCGGCCACGAATATCGACGCGTACAGCAGCTCCGGCACGGTGCGCAGCAGGTTCATGAGCGCCTTCGCCGCCGCGTACACGACCGGGTTCCGGGTCAAGTTGTTGGAGGCGAGCACGACGAACGGAACGGCCAGCACAGCACCGGCCAGCGTTCCCAAGATGGCGATCTGCAACGTCTGGATGAACGGCACCTTCAGCCGGGGCAAAAAGTCGGTCAACAAAAAGACCCAGCGCTCCCGGTTGTCCGGCCACATCTCTCCCAAGAGCTGGACGAACACGTCGGCATCCCGCACGACTACGACTGGATGGAACTCGGTCGCCGCGGCGCTTGCCCCGTAGACCGCCGCCACGGCCATCAAAACCAACAAAAAACGCAACCCTGCGCCCCGTCGGGTCGCAGGCGGCGCCAGCCTGCTTTCGGCCTTCATCCCGCCGCGCCCCGCCAGTCCTCCGGGCGAAGCTTGCGCCCGTAGATTTCTTCGAACGTCTTGGTGGTCACTTCGGTCACCGGGCCGTCGTACACAACCCGTCCTTCCCTCATGCCGACGATCCGGTCGGCGTACTCCTGGGCCATGTCGATAAAGTGCAGGTTGACCAGCGTCGTGATCCCGTCCTCGCGGTTAATGCGCTTGAGGTCCTTCATGACCATGTGGGATGTCGGCGGGTCCAGCGACGCCACGGGCTCATCGGCCAGGATGACTTTCGGTTGCTGGGCAAGGGCTCGAGCGATCCCGACCCGCTGCTGCTGCCCGCCGCTCAGGGCATCGGCCCGGACGTGCGCCTTATCCGTCAACCCCACGCGGGCCAGGCATTGAAGGGCGAGCTCTACGTCCTCCCGGGGCCACAGGCCGAGCAGCGTGCGCCACTGCGGGACCCGCCCGACCCGGCCCGCCAGCACGTTGCGCAGCACCGAGGATCGCCGCACCAGGTTGAACGTTTGGAAGATCATACCGATGTCGCGCCGCAGAGCCCGAAGCCGCCGGGGACTGGCGGAGACGATGCTCTCGCCGTCGAGCAAAACGTCCCCGGACGTCGGCTGGACCAAGCGGTTGATCGAGCGCAACAGCGTCGACTTGCCGGCCCCCGACAAGCCGACGATGACGACGAACTCTCCCTTGTCAAAGAACAGATTGACTTCCTTGAGGGCCTGAACGCCCCCCGGGTACACGACGGAAACGTTTCGGAACTCGATCATTCCGGCTCCCCTTGCTGAGGTTTCCAGGGTCGGGGGGCCGGGAAGGCCCCGACCCTGCGACCACCGGCGCTAGATGCGGATCTGATCCTTCAACAGCTGGTACGTGCGGCGAACCACGTCGTAGCGGGCCGAGTCAGCCTCCACAAACCCGGTCACATTGTACAGGGTGTCGAGCAGTTGCTGCCCCTCATCCGTGTTGCCGATGTCGATGAGCGCCTGCTGGATCTGCCGCACCAGGTCCGGATGCAGCTCCCGGCGCACGACGACGCCGTCGTTGGGGATCGGCTCCGTGTAGGCCAACACCTTGACCTTCTCCATCACATCGGGAAGCTCTTCCAAGACGTCTGTCCGCGCGTCCTCATAGGTCGTTGCCAAATCCGCGTCCCCGTTGTACACTGCCAGCACTGCGGCGTCATGACCGACCACGTTGATAATGGTCATGTCCAGAGTAGGTTCAAGACCCGCCTCGCTCAAGGCCACGTACGGGAACAGGTAACCGGAGGTGGACGTCAAGCTCGGCACCGCCCACACCTTGCCCTTCAAGTCGTCGAACGACTCGATGCCGCTGTCGGCCCTCACCAGGAACTGGGCCCGGTAGTGATCCGCCCCCCGCCGGATGGAGTTCAAAATGACGACGGCGCCGGCCCTTTCTTCTGCCAGGATGAGCGCAAACGGGCCGAAAATTCCCACGTCCACTCTTTGGCTGCGCAACGCCTCGATCAGAGCCTGGGGACTCGTCGCCACCGTAGCCGACACCGGTCGACCCAAGCGTTCCGAAAGCATCTGCGCCAGGGGGTCCAAGCTCCTTACCATCCGATCGGCTTCCCGGGACGGGACCATGCCCAGGACGAGGCGGGACGGCATCTCGTCTCCCTGGGCAAAAGCGGTTGCTCCAAGGAGCCACACTGCCGCCATGATTCCGAGAATAACCGCACCCAACGTTGTCCGCCGCACTACACTGGCCTCCTTAGTCCCAAACAGATCTGCATGAAGTCCGAACCGCTCGCGGCGGCCCAGCTAGCGGTTTATTTTCGTCTCACGGGGCCGGAGTCCTGCCCGGTCTGCCCGGCGGCCATTCTTCACAATCCCGCGGGGGAATGGTATAATCAAGTTCAGGAGTCCAAGGGGGTGAGAGTGCGTGAGCGAGGCCAGCAGCATTCGAGAGCGAGTGGAGTCGGCGCTGGAGCGCATTCGTCCCGCCGTTCAGATGGACGGCGGCGACGTGCAGCTGGTCGATGTGAGCGACGACGGGGTCGTGACCGTCCAAATGATGGGCGCGTGCGGTGGATGCCCCATGTCGATGCTCACCCTCAAGGCGGGCATCGAGCGCATCATTAAGCAGCAGGTGCCTGAAGTGACCGAGATCGTCGCGGTATAACAATCCCTGTCTGGGAAGCCGCTTCCCGGACGCAGGGCCCTGGCCCCGGCCGCGGGGCCTTTTTTCATTTCTCCCGTTCTAGCAGCCCGTCCCCGGGGCTCGTCTCCGCCCTCGCCCACGCCAGGAGATGGGCATCCGGCGGGGAATGGTTAGCCAGCCGGTAGTCGGGAGGTATCTGCGTGCCACAACCCACCAACAACGACAGCGTCCTCTATGGGCCCGTGCGGAAACTGCTGCGGGAGCTGTCGGAGCTCCCGGGGCCCTCGGGCCTTGAGGAGGCGGCACAGGACCGGATCGCCGCGGTCCTGAATCTCTACTGCGATTCGGTCCACCGGGATGCCCTGGGAAACTGCATCGGCGTGAAATCCGGCGAGGGGCCGTCGCCCCGGCCGCGCGTATTGCTTGCTGCCCACATGGACGAAATCGGCCTGATCATCACCCGCATCGAGGATGGGGGCTTTTTGCGCTTTGCCCCGGTAGGAGGCATCGATCCCCGGGCGCTCTTGGCTCAAGAGGTGACCGTTTTGACCGACCCACCTTTATTCGGCTATGTCGGCGTCAAACCGCCCCACCTGATGGACTCGGCCGAGCGGGAACGGGCCGTACCCATAGAGGACATGTTCATCGATGTGGGCTTGCCCGAGGCCGACGTCAGGCGGCGGGTGCCCGTCGGAACCCCGGTCGTCGTCCGCCGGCCGTTCACGAATCTTTTGGGGACCCGCGCGACAGGGAAGGCCTTGGACAACCGGGCGGGCGTCTGCGCGATGCTTGAGGCGGCCCGGTTGCTCTCGGGCCTGCGCTTTTCGGCCGACGTGTACTTCGTCGCCACCGTTCAGGAAGAGGTGGGCTTGCGGGGAGCCATCACCAGCGCCTATCGCATCGTCCCCGACATGGCCATCGCCGTCGACGTCGGCTTCGGCGAAGCACCTGGTCTGCCGGAGGACCAGGTCATCGGCGTGGGCAAAGGGCCCGCCATCGCGTTAGGTCCCAACGTCCATCCCCGCTTGCACGAGCGGCTCGTGCAAACCGCCCGGGAACACGGCATCCCCCACCAAATCGAACCGATGCCGGGGTCGTCGGGCACCGATGCCTGGGCCATGCAGGTGAGCCGCAGCGGCGTTCCCACAGCGGTCGTCTCCATCCCGTTGCGGTACATGCACACCGCCGCGGAAGTGGTGGACCTCGAAGACATCCGCCAGACAGCACGGCTTTTGGCTCTTTTCGCCGCCGGCCTCACCGCGAGCGACAAGGAGGGTTGGTCCCGTGCTCTTGCGTGAGTTGAGCGAGATCCCCGGGGTATCCGGCGACGAGCACCGGGTTCGGGACCGCATTTGGCAGGCCATCCGGGACCGAGTGGAGGGCGCTCGGGTCGATGCTTTGGGCAATCTGATCGCGTGGAAGGGCAGCGGCCTCCCGGGTCCCCGGGTCATGCTCGCCGCCCACATGGACGAAGTCGGCCTGATGATCACCCGCATCGACAGCCACGGGCTGCTGCGGTTCCGCAAGGTCGGCGGCATCGACGACCGGGTGCTGCCCGCGAAGACTGTCCGAATCGGGCCGGAGGGCATCCCCGGCGTCATCGGCGGAAAGCCTCGCCATCTGCTCAAGCCCGGCGAAGAAAAGAAACCGGTAAGTGCGGAAGATCTCTACATCGACATCGGCGCAGCGTCCCGGGAAGAGGTGGAGCGCGTCGTGCGCCCGGGCATGTACGCCGCGTTCGCCACGGAATTCGCCGAAGTGGGGGACGGTGTGGTCAAGGGCAAGGCCTTTGACGACCGGGCGGGCTGTGCTCTGCTTGTGGATCTTTTGGCGGAAGATTTCCCTTTCCCCGTCTTTGGGGTCTTTACGGTACAGGAGGAGATCGGTTTGCGGGGAGCCCGGGTTGCGGCCTACGACGTGGCGCCGGATCTCGCCCTGGTGCTTGAGGGCACCACATGTGCGGACATCCCCGGCGCCGCGCCCCACGGCCAGTCGACCGTGTTCGGTGCCGGCCCGGCCATCACCGTCATGGACGCGACGTCCATCCCGTCCCGTCCTCTCGTGGACGGGCTTGTGCGGGCAGCGCAACGGCGAGGCATTCCGTGGCAGTGGAAGCGGACCGCGTTTGGCGGCACCGACGCGGGGAGCATCCATTTGACCCGGGAAGGGGTGCCGGCCGCGACCGTATCCGTGCCGTGCCGCTACATCCACTCCCCGTGCGCTTTCATGAACGGATCGGACTACGAAAACACCCGGCGGCTTTTGCTCGGGTTTTTGCAGGACTTGCCCGCAGCGGCCGCCGGGCTCCACGGCGTTTGAGGCGTTCGGTCGAAACGGAGGAATTGGTCATGAACCCGCCAACCATCGACTTAACCCGCCTGAAGTCGCTCATCGCCGAACTGGCCCCGGCCTTCGGGCCTTCGGGCGAGGAAGGTCCGATCCGGGAGCTCATCGCCGCCCGCGTGCGCCCGCTTGTGGACGAGGTGCGCACCGACGCGCTGGGCAATCTCATTGCCGTAAAAAGAGGTGGGGCTTCCGGCGCCCGCCGGGTGATGGTGTCGGCCCACATGGACGAGATCGGGGTCATCGTCACCCACATCGACGACGACGGCTTCCTGCGGTTCGCCCCGGTCGGGGCCATGCGCGCGCCCGTCCTTCTCGGGCAACGGGTCATGTTCGACGACGGCACCGTCGGCACCGTCGGCTCTGAGAAGCTCGATGACCCCAAAGACCTGAAACTCGATCGGCTGTTCATCGACATCGGCGCTGCAAGCCGAAAGGAGGCCGCCGAGCGGGTGCGGATCGGGTCAATGGCCGTATACGCCCAGGACGTCCGCGCCGCCGGCCGCTGCCTGACCGGCAAGGCATTGGACGACCGCAGTGGCTGTGCGGCGCTCATCGAGGTCATGCACCAGCTGCAGGCGGAACCGTCGCCCCACGACGTGTACTTCGTCTTCTCCGTCCAGGAAGAGGTCGGACTTCGGGGCGCCCGGACCGCCGCGTACGCCATCGAACCGGACGTCGCCTTCGCCGTGGACGTGACCGCCACCGGCGACATCCCGAAGGGCGAGCGGCTGGCCGTGAAAGTGGGAGGCGGTGCGGCCATCAAGATCAAAGATCGAAGCCTCATCACCCACCCGCGCCTTCGCCGGCTGCTCATCGATACGGCCGAGGCGTGCGGCATCCCGTACCAGCTGGAAGTGCTTCCCTACGGCGGCACCGATGCGGGGGCGGTGCATTTGACCAGGGCCGGCGTCCCCTCGGGCGTCATCTCGATCCCTACCCGCTACCTGCACACGCCGGGGGAGATGCTCGATCCGCACGATGTGGCCGCGGCCGCGGCCTTGCTGGCCGAGGCACTCCGGAACCCGCTGGCCGTCGGCCCCGACTGACGACCGGGCTCAAGCTTACGGAAACCATACCGGTCCGGGCGGGCCCAACCCCCGCCCGGCCGGAGGCGTCACGCCGAGCCCGATGAAGGCCGCAAGCGCCACCAGCACCAAGGCGCCGAGGGCCACGTCCCGGACAGGGCGCCGGAGCGGGTGCCAGCCCCGCCAGTCGGGCAAGCCCACGACCCATCCGGCCAGGAACCCGCCCAGAAGACCGCCGAAGTGGCCCCAGACGTCGATGCGGGGACCGATGACGGTGAACGCGATGTTCAAGATCACAATGGTCGTCACCCACCGGCTCAACGCCGGCGACATGGCCAGCGGGTCCCGCCAGCGGGTGAACAGCAAGTACCCCAAAAGGCCGAAGATGGCCCCCGACGCGCCGATGCTGAACGCCAGGGGCGAAAAGTACAGGCTGGCGGCCGACCCCCAAAGCCCTCCCAACAGGTACAGGACGAGAAAGCGCCACGGACCGATGGCCCGCTCGATCATCGGGCCGAAAAGGTACAAGGCGTACGAGTTGAGCAACAAATGCATCAGGTCGGCGTGCAGGAAAACCGACGTCAGCAGGCGGTAGTGCTCGCCGGCCCAGATGGCGGGACCGAACTTGCCGCCCAGCCAAAACAGCCGCCCGAAAAACACGAGCCGGTCCACCGCGAACACAAGCCCGTTCACGGCAAGGATCCAATGGGAAACCATCCACCCGCGCGGCAAACTTTACCCTCCCTGCCCGCCTAGTATACCATATGGGCCAGGAGGGAGACCTCATGGGCGGCCGGGCAGCTTTCGTCTGGCGGGACGATCTGGTCACGTACCGGCCGGGACCGTCCCATCCGCTGAACCCGATCCGGCTGGAGGCAACCGCCGATCTGCTGAAGACCGCCGGCATCCTGACCAAGGGCGACGTGGCCGGCTGCAGGCCGTGCGCCGTCGAGGACCTCTTGCTGGTCCATGATCGCCGGTATATCGACGCCGTCCGGCGATGGAGCGCGCGGGATGAGGCCGCCCTTACCTCCCAGGAGCGTGCGGAAGCCCTGGCATTCGGCCTGGGCACGGCGGACAATCCCGTGTTTGCCGGCATGCACGCCGCGGCGGCTTTGGTAGCGGGCGCGTCGATGGCGGCCGCGGACTTGGTCATGACCGGACAGGCACAGCATGCGGTTAGTCTGGCCGGCGGCCTGCACCACGCGCTGCCGGACCGGGCGGCGGGTTTTTGCGTGTACAACGACCCGGCGGTGGCCATCGCCCATCTGCGCTACAGGTACCGAGCGCGGGTCGCGTACGTCGACATCGATGCCCACCACGGCGATGGGGTCCAGTGGATCTTCTACGAAGACCCCGATGTGCTGACCATATCCATCCACGAGTCGGGCCATTATCTGTTCCCCGGCACCGGCCATGGGCACGAGCGGGGACGGGGTCCCGGCTTCGGGACGTCCATCAATATCCCCCTTTGGCCCGGCACGGGAGATGACTCGTGGATTGAATGTTTCGAAGCCGTCGTCCCCCGGGCCTTGCGGGCTTTCCAGCCCGACGTCTTGATCAGCCAGCACGGCTGCGACGCGCACCGGATGGACCCCCTCACCCATTTGGCCGTATCCACCCGGGCGCTGGCCCGGGCCGCCGAGCTGTTGCACCAGGCCGCGCACGAGCTGTGCGAAGGGCGGTGGATCGTCCTTGGGGGCGGCGGTTACGACTTGCTCGGCGTCGTTCCACGGGCCTGGACGTTGCTTTGGGCCGAAGTGGCCGGCCGTCCCGTGGACGATGAGCTGCCGGAGCAGTGGCTTGCCCGCTGGAAGTCCAAGCGTCCCGACATTCCCAAACGGCTGCGGGACGCTTGCGGCGTTCCCGACGGTGCCGAGCAAAAGGCCGCTACCGCTAACCGCCTCATGTTGGAGCGGCTGTTGGCCGAATTGTCCTTGCCCGTCTAGCGGCGCAAGGACAATTCGGCGCCCTCCGGACGCCCGGGGGCGCCGCAGCCGTTCGGCAAGGGCTCTCGGTTGTTTTGGAACGCAAAAAGAGATCAGCGCTCGTTTCCCGGCTCCTGCGCGTCCATAACCGCCACTGCAGCGATGTTGACGATATCTTCGACGCCGTCGCCCCGTTGCAGGACGTGGACCGGGCCGTTCAGCCCCATCAGGATGGGTCCCATGGCTTCGGCGCCGCCCAAGCGGGCCAACAGCTTGTACGCGATGTTGGCGGCTTCCAGGTCGGGGAACACGAGGACGTTCGCACCGCCCTTGAGCTCGGAGAACGGGTAGTCCTGCTCCAAAATTTCGGGCACCACCGCGGTGTCGGCCTGCATTTCCCCGTCCACCATCAGATCCGGCCGCTGGGCCTTGACCAGCTCCACCGCCCGCCGGACTTTCTCCGCCAGCGGGTGGCGGGTGGAACCGAAGTTGGAGAAGCTCAACATCGCGATGCGCGGCTCAATGCCCAGCTGCCGCACTTTCTCCGCAGCCATGACTGCAATCTCGGCCAGCTCCTCCGAGGTCGGCTCAATGTTCACCGTCGCGTCGGTGAAGAAGTACACCCGGTCTCGGATAGTCATGATGTACATGCCCGCCACCCGGCTGACGCCGGGACGGGTCCGGAACACTTCCAGCGCGGGACGGATGACGTCGGGGTAGTGGGACGTCAAGCCCGCCACGAAAGCGTCCGCGTCCCCGAGCTTGACCATAAGGCAGCCGAAGTAGTTGGGCTCCAGCACCCGCCGGCGAGCCTCGTGCAGCGTGACGCCCCGCCGCTGGCGCAACCTGTAATAGTGATCGGCGAACTCCGCCAGCCTCGGATGCGTCGCCGGATCGACCACCGCAAGATCGACCGGAACCCCCAGCTCACGGGCTTTCGCCCGCACCGCATCGGGCCGGCCGAGCAAGATGGGATGCCCGATGCCCTCCTGCTGCACGATGGCTGCCGCCCGGATAATCCGGGGCTCCTCGCCTTCGGCGAACACGACCCGGCGGGGGCTTGTGGCGGCTTTGTGCATGATGAGCCGCCGGAGTTCCCGGGCCTTCCCAAACCGCGCTTCCAGCCGCTGCCGGTACTCAGCCAGATCGATCGACCGCCGGGCGACGCCGGTTTCCATCGCGGCCTGGGCTACCGCCGGCGCGACCCAAAGCAGCACCCGCGGGTCCACGGGTTTCGGGATAATGTAGTCAGGCCCAAACGCGAGACGGTCCAAGCCGTAGGCCCGGAGCACCGCGTCGGGCACCGGCTGGCGGGCCAGCTGGGCCAAGGCCCGGGCTGCGGATACCTTCATGGCTTCGTTGATGGCCGTCGCCCGCACGTCCAGCGCCCCGCGGAAGATGAACGGAAAGCCCAGCACGTTGTTGACCTGGTTGGGAAAGTCCGAGCGGCCGGTGGCCACGATGGCATCGGGGCGCACCGACTTCACCACGTCGTAGGGAATCTCGGGATCCGGATTGGCCAAGGCGAACACGATCGGGCGGTCGGCCATGGACTCGACCATTTCCGGCGTCACCACGCCGGCTACAGACAGGCCGACGAACACGTCCGCTCCCCGCATGGCTTCGGCCAAAGTCATCAGATCGGTTTCTTGCGCGAACGCTGATTTGTACCGGTTCATCCCTTCCCGGCGGCTTGTCCGCACCACGCCTTGGGAGTCGCAGAGCCATAAGTTCTCCCGGGGCAGTCCCAGCTCGACGAAAAACCGGGCGCACGCGATGCCCGATGCTCCCGCCCCGTTGATGACCACTTTCACCGACGTCAAGTCCTTGCCCGCGATCTCAAGGGCATTGATCAGCGCGGCGCCGGCGATGATGGCGGTGCCATGCTGGTCGTCGTGAAACACGGGGATGTCAAGCGTTTCCCGGAGCCGCTCCTCGATCTCGAAGCACTCGGGAGCCTTGATATCCTCCAAGTTGATGCCGCCGAACGAGGGCGCCACCGCCCGCACGACGCGGACGAACTCGTCCGGATCCGCACTGTCGATCTCCAAGTCGAAGACGTCGATGTCGGCAAACCGCTTAAACAGCACCCCTTTGCCTTCCATCACCGGCTTGGCGGCAAGCGGCCCCACGTTTCCCAGACCCAGCACCGCAGTACCGTTGGAGATGACGGCCACCAAGTTCCCCTTTGCGGTGTACTGAAACGCGTCTTCCGGATTGTCGGCGATGGCCCGCACCGGTTCGGCCACGCCCGGCGAGTACGCCAGGGATAAGTCCCGTTGGGTGCTGCACGGTTTGGTGATCCGGATCTCCAGTTTTCCCGGCCGGCCCCGGCGATGATAGTCCAGGGCCTCTTCCCTCCACACGGCCATGATGTTCGCTCCTCTGTGTTTGGATAAATGTAATGGAATTCCCCGGCGCTACTGGGATTTCCTTCCGCTCAACCCTTGACCGCCCCAGCCAGTATGCCTCGAACGAAGTAGCGCTGCAGGGCGAAGAAAACGGACAGCGGGACGATCATCGTCACGAACGCCGCCGCGGTGAGCACGTGCCACTCCTGGCCGTAGGATCCGACCAGACTGCTCAGCCGCACCGTCAGCGGTGCGACGCCCGGGCTGCCGCCCACGTAGATGAGCGCGACCAGCAGGTCGTTCCAGACCCACAGAAACTGGAAGATGATGAGCGACGCAAGGGCCGGAGTCGACATCGGCAAGGCCAACCGGAAAAACGCGGTCAACGGCGACGCCCCGTCGATGTAGGCCGACTCAAACAAGTCCCGGGGCAAGGCTGAAAAGAAGTTGCGCAAAAGATAGATGGCGAACGGCAACCCATAGCCGGTATGGGCGAGCCAAAGGCCGAGGAATGTCCCTGCCAGCCCCCACTGGCTGTAGAGGCGCAGGATCGGGATGAACGTCGTCTGCAGCGGCACGACGAGCAGGCCTACGACGGTGAGCATCAGAGCGTCCCGGCCGGGAAACCGGAGCCACGCGAACGCGAAGGCGGCAAACGCCGCGACGAGCACCGGCAGCACAGTGCTAGGCACGGCGATGAGGACGCTGTTGAGAAACGAGCGCCCCAACTGATCCTGAACCAGCACGTGGTGGTAGTTTTCCAGGGTGTACTGGGTCCAATCGAACGGCGTCGCCAAAACGGTCCACCACCCCGTCGACGCGACCGCCGCCGCGGGCCGGAGTGAACTGACCAAAAGCCCCAGCGCGGGCAACAGCCAGACAAGACACGCCAAGACGATAACGAGATGCAGAAGCGCCCGGGACCCTACTGCCCCGACAGTCCGATGCGCGCTCACCGGCCTTCCTCCTCCCGGAAACGGCGGATCTGGACCGCCATCACGACCCCGGCAACAGCCAAAAGCACCACCGCGACCGCGCTGGCCCGGCCGAAGTGGCGGAACTGGAACATCTCCTTGTACATCCGGTTGGCCAGCACCTCGGTGCCGAACGCACCATTGGTCATGACGTACACGATATCGAAGATCTTCATCACGTTGATGATCATCGTCGTCGTCACGACCGCCAGCGTCGGATACAGCGCCGGCAGGCTAATATAGCGGAAGATCTGGAATTCGTTGGCACCATCGACCCGGGCCGCCTCCATCATGTCCCGGGGGATCCCCTTGTAGGCCGCGGAGATGATGACAAGGCAAAAGCCGGTCCAAATCCAGACGCCCGCTGCGATGAGGGCCAAGTTGTTGACCCACGGCTGCTCGATGAGCCACGCCCGGGGTTCGCCTCCCAGGGCCACCACGATCTCGTTCAAAAGGCCGATTTGGGTCGCGCCGGCCGGCCGGTAAGCGTACACGAACCGCCAAATGACGCCGGCGCCCGCGAACGAAATGGCCATGGGCAAAAAGATGATGGACTTCGCCACCGGCTCATACCGCACCTTATCGAGCAGCACGGCCAGCACAAGCCCCAGCAGCACCGTGCAGGCGGTGAACACCACAAGCCAGAGCAGATTGTTGCGGAACGCTGTCTGCATGGCGCTGGAGGTGATGAGGTACCGGTAGTTGTCCAGGCCGACGAACGACCGGGAATTGCGGTCAAAAAAGCTCAAGTACAAGGTTTGCACGGTGGGCAACACAAGATACAGGCCGACAAAAAACACCGCCGGGCCGGCGAACACGGCCGCCCAGGCCTTCTCGCTCCGCATGCGACCCCTCCTCTCCTCCTGCCGGGCCCCGGGGCGACGCCCGAAACGGCAAGGCCGGGCGCCCCGCGAGGCGGGCTCCCGGCCTTGGCATGAGAACGGGAAACCGGACGGTAGGCCCGCCCGCGGGATGCCGGGCGTCAGCCGCCGTACGCGTCTTGAGCGACGGACTCGATGTACTCAAGAACGTTGTCCAAGTCCTCGCCGCCGACGTACATGAGGATGCCCTCCCAGAACGCCCCGGAACCGACCGCCGCCGGCATGAGATCTGAAGCGTCAAACCGAAACACGTCCGCATTGATCAGCACCTCGGCCGCGGCCCGGGTAATGGCGTCGGGATACGCATTGGGGTTCACCCGCTGGTTGGCGGACAGCTTGCCAAGCTCCGACACCCAAATCTGCTGCGCCCCAGCCGAGGCCAGGTACCGCATGAGCGCCCGGGCTTCGGGAGTGTCCCGCATCATGCCGACCATGTCCCCCGCCCCCATGGCCGGAGTGCCGAACTGCGGATCGATGGGAGGCAAGGCGAAGAACGCGAAGTCCTCTCCGGGAACGAGATCGGGGTAGTGCTGCAAGATGAAGCTCTGAATGAACGTCGCCTGCCGGTGCATAAAGGCGTTAGGCGGCGAGGTGAACAGCTCCCGCACCGCGTCGCCGAAGTTGGTGGCCAGCTCGTACGTGGTGCCGCCGTAGACGTAGTCGTCGTTGCGGGCAATTTCGCCGAACAGCTCAAAGGCCCTCCGCACCGCCGGGTGCGTCCACGGGATCTCGTGGTTCACCCACTGGTCGTACACTTCAGGGCCCGCGGTGCGGAGCATAATGTCTTCAATCCAGTCAGTGCCCGGCCATCCGCTGGCCGCTCCGCTCTCAAGGCCGATGGCCCACGGCTTGCCGCCCTCACCGGCGATGCGCCGGGTGAGCTCGAGCATTTCCTCCCATGTGGCCGGGACCGTATACCCTTTCGCCGCAAACTCCTTCGGATTGTACCAGACGAGGCTCTTCAGGTCTGCTGAGAGAAAGATCGCATACAGCTTTCCGTCGACACTGCCCAGGTCGAGCCACGTCTGGGCGTAGTCCTGCCGGAGCTGTTCCATGTCCAGAACGTCGTCAAGCACAACTAGATGACCGTCCTCAGCCATCTCCTTGACGAAGCCCGGATTGGGCAACAGGGCGATGTCGGGCGGATTGCCGGCCTGCACCCGGGTGGTCAGCACGGCCACCAGGTCCCGGGTTCCGGTGAATTCGACGTCGATGCCGGTGGCCGCCTCGAACGGCTCAAGCACCTTCAAAAAGGCTTCGAGTTCCTGGCCGCCCCAGGTACCCATGACCGTCACGCTGCGCTGCTGGGCGTGAACCCCCGCGGCGGCTACAAGCACCGCCAGCACCAGCGTCACGCAAATCCGTCCCTTGCTTGCCACTGAAGTCCCTCCTCTTCTGAAACGATAAAAAACGTTTTCGGGGGAGACCTTCGGCGCAGCGCCGAGGTATCCTGCCACGCCGGTGAAACGGATGGCTCGGATCAGACAGTGGTTCGGGCAGGAAAGGACGAATGTCCCGGCCATAGCCGGCCGGTATGGGAGATCAGGCCACGCGCCGGGTGGAAAGGAGAACGCCGGCCCGACGCCGCTCCCGGTCGGTGAGAGGGGATTCTCGCAATCCGTGAACGGCGGCAAAACCGTCTCGCAGCGCGTCCTCGACTTCATCCGCGGAAACCGGCCGTTTAAGAAGGCTCGCGAGGGACACGACGCTGGTCGGCGAAAGGTCCGCGCGCCCGCCGGCTGCGGCGTAAAACCGGTTGAGCAGTTCGGTAACGGCGGCGACGTCCTGGTTGACCAATACCATGCCGGAGACGAGGGCATAGCCGCCCCGCAGCGTCTGGGCGACGCCGGCCACCTTGCGCCCGTCTACAACGAGATCGTAGGGCCCTTCGCAAAACGACCCGGGGGCCGCCCCGAACCGGGCATCGATGCCCAGGCGGTCCAGGGCCAGGCGAACCCCTTGAGTCAGCTCTTCGTAATTGCGCCGGACCACGGCCGGGTCCCGGCAAGGCCGGACTACGCCGAAGCTGACGCACCCTTCGTCCAAGACGACGGCGCTGCCGCCCCCGGTTCGCTCGAAGACCGGCAGGCCCCGGGAAGTCAAGACCGAAAGCCCCGCCTCAAGGAGCGGCAGCCGCCGATCCCGCGGGCCGAGGAGCGCGTAGGGCCTCTGCCGGCGGATGATGACCGCCGGCGGCGATTCGCCGGCAGCCACCGACACCGCCACGGTTTCGGCCACCACCGGGCTCAATGGCAAGACATCCGGCTCAGCCCCCCGGCCAAGCCACACGAGGCGGAAAGGAGCGCTCATCGCAGCGGCAACAGGGCGGTGAGCCCATCCAGCAGCGCGTTGGGGAAAAGCCCAAGGACTACCAGTCCGGCGGCGGCCAAAAGCAGCACCGCGCCGGTGCCCACTCGGGCCCACGCCGTTTCCCATTCGTTTTCGTCATCGACCGCCGGGGCGGCCGGCGGTCCTTCGCCGCCCGCCATGGGAGCCAGCGCCCCGGGACTATGGGCCGGCTCCTGCCCGCTGCGATACACCGTGCTGATGACTCGAAGGTAGACGTAAGCCGAGATCCCAGTGCTCGCGACCATCGCGGCCAAAAGCCAACCGGCCCCGGCCCGGAGGCCGCCCCCGATCAGGAGCAGCTTTCCGGTGAACCCAGCGGTCGGCGGCATCCCCGCCAGGCCCAGGAAGAACAAGGCCACCGCTGCCGCCAGCCACGGGTGCCGCTGGTACAGGCCTTGCCACCGCTCGAGTTGCGCGGGCTCCCCCCGGCCTTCCGCGGCGGCCACCGCGCCGAAGGCGCCGACTGCCATGAAGAAGTACGCGAACAGGTAAAACATTGCGGTGCCCAGCCCATCGGGTTCCAGGGACATCAGGGGCACGAATAGATACCCCGCGTGGGCGATACCCGAGTAGGCCAGAAGCCGCTTCACGTTCGTCTGAAACAGCGCTCCGAGGCTCCCCACCAGCATGCTGGCGCCCGCGAGCAGCGCCACCGGCGCCATGTACGCCGAAGCCAACCCCGGATCCGCCGGCACGGCGGCCCAGAGGAAGCGGACCAGGGCGACGAACGCGGCGGCCTTCGTTCCCACGGCCATGAACGCGGCCACCGGCGCGGGCGCGGCCTGATACGCGTCGGGCGCCCACGGGTGAAACGGTGCCATGGCCAGCTTAAAGGCAAAGCCCACGAGCACGAGCCCAAATCCGGCGTGGAAAAGCGGCCCTACCGCTCCTCCCCGAGCGTAGCGGGCAACGGCTGCGAGGCTCGTGTCCCCCGTCACGGTGTAGAGCAGCGCGAAGCCATACAGGAGAATGCCCGCGGCCAGCGAGCCCAAAAGGAAATACTTGAACGCTCCCTCTCGGGCCGTTTCGTCCTCACGGCGGAAAGCTACAAGCACGTACAGGCCGAGCGAGAGCAGCTCTAGGCCTACGAACACCACGGTCATGTCCCCGGCACCGGCGACTGCTGTCATTCCCAAGGCGGACAGGAGCAGCAGCGCCAAGTATCCCGACATGTCCCGGGTCTTGTCCATGGCGGCAAGGAGCACGGAAAACAGCGCCGCGGCCAGCACGAGAACGGTCAAAACGAGGCTGAGCCGATCGGCCAAAAACGCTCCCCCAAACGCTGGCCCGGCGAAGGCAGCACTTGCTCCCGCTTCGCCCAGCCGGCGAGCGGCGTACCATCCCGAAAGCAACACGCCTGCTGCGGCCGTCGCGAAGACCCACGGCCGGGCGTGCCGTTCCGGCACGATCAAATCAACGACGATGACGAGCAGCGCCCCGGCGGCCAGAGCCGCCCACGGGGCCAGGGTCGCGAGATCCGAGATGCCGGGCAAGGCCATTCCCCCATTCTCCAAGCGAAAGCCTGTCCGCGATGCCCGCGCGCCGCAAACCGGATCAGCTTCCGCGTCACACTGCCATCAGGAAATAGATCAGCACCGCGGTGACGCCCGTGACCAGCACCAGCGCATAGCGGCGCACAAACCCGCCGTGAAGCCGCCCGAGCGCCAGCGCCGCGGTGCCGGCCAGCCGCGCAATGCCATTGACCGCTCCGTCCACCACCTGCGGGTCCATCACCCGGCCCGCGTAGCCCGCCAGTGCCCGCAACGGCTCCACGAAGGCGGCCCGGTACGCCGCGTCGAACCCGAAGCCGGCCTCGGCCGCCCGGGCAAACGCTCCGCCGGTCGCATCCGCCCGCCGGCTCTTGCCGAACAGCTTCACAGCCCAGGCGGCACCGGCCGCGGACACAAGCAACAGGGCCCCCATCGTCCACTCCTTTGCCTGAACCGGACCGGCGTGAACAGGAGCCGGGCTCCCGTAGCGGGCCAGCGCAGGCTCGAAGAACGCCTCGGGCACGTGGGTCAGTCCAGGCACCCACAGCCATCCGCCCGCGATCGACAATATGGTCAGCAAAAGCACCGGCACCGCCTGCACCGCGGGCACGCCGGCGGAATGAGCATCATGCTCGGCCGCGGCGGCCGCCTCCGCCGGCCCCCGGTCGGAAGCGTCAACCCGGTACGGATTTCCGGCGAAGACCAGGCAGAACAGGCGGAGCATGTAAAACGCCGTCAAGCCCGCAGCGGCGACGGCCAGCACCCACAAGGCCGTATGACCGCCCGCGAGAAGCTCCACCACGATCTCGTCCTTGCTGAAAAACCCGGCCAACGGCGGCGCGCCCACCAGCGCCAAGGTGCCGATGAGAAACGTCCAGTAGACAAACGGCGACTCCCGGCCGAGCCCGCCCATGCGCCGCACGTCTTGCTCGCCGTGGAAGTGGTGAATGACCAGCCCGGCGCCCAAGAAGAGCAGCGCCTTGAAGAACGCGTGGGTCATGAAGTGGAACAGAGCCGCCGCGTACGCACCGACGCCGGCGGCGAGCATCATGTAGCCCACCTGGCTCATGGTGGAGTACGCCAAAATGCGCTTGATGTCGTTCTGTCCCATCGCGGCCACCGCGCCGAACACGGCCGACGCCACGCCGACCAACGCCACCGCGGGCATTCCCCACGGGGCCGCCTCAAACAGCGGAAACGCTCGCACCACCAGGTACACCCCGGCGGTGACCATCGTCGCCGCGTGGATCAGCGCGCTGACCGGCGTCGGTCCCTGCATCGCGTCGGGCAGCCAGACAAACAGGGGCAACTGGGCGGACTTGGCCACCGCCCCCACAAGCAGCAGCAAGGCTGCGGCGTTCAGCACTTCAGGCGGCAACAGCCCCGCCTGGGGCAACACATCGGCGAACCGCAAGCTCCCCGAGCTGGTCAGGAGGATCAGCATCGCCAAGATCAGGCCGACTTCGCCCACGGTGTTGACCCAAAATGCCTTTTTGGCCGCGGCAGCTGCCGCTGGCCGCCGGTTCCAGAAGCCGATGAGCAAGTACGACGCCAAGCCGACATTGGCCCAGCCCATGAGCATCCCCACGAAGCCGTCGGCCAGCACCAAAAGGCTCATGGCGAAGATGAAGTAGTTGAGTTTCGCGAAAAACCGGCCATAGTCGGGATCGTCGGCCATGTAGCCCGCGGCGTAGATGTGGATCAACAGCCCTACGCCGGTGACGACGAGCGAAAACCAAATGGAGATCGAGTCGCCGATCAGACCGAGTCCGACACCGGCCACGCCCCACGACCACAACGGTGCATGAAGCACGCCCTCGCCGCCGGCTTGCCCGAAGCGGATCAGCGCGGCGACGGTGCAGGCAAACGCCAGGGCGACCGCACTGCAAGCGATGGCCGCCAGCATCCCGCGGCTGGCCCGCCGGCGAAGGGCGGCCGTCGCCGCAGCGCCAAGTAGCGGCAGGACGGGTATGCCGACCAGCAGCCAAAAGGTGATTTCCACCGTTCCTTCCTCCCTCTAGCCCCGCAGGCTCCGCACCTCGTCCACGTCCGCGCCGTCCCGGCCCCGGAAGATGAGCACGATCAGGGCAAGTCCGATGGCAGCCTCCGCGGCGCCCACGACGACGATGAGGAAAGCGAACACGTGCCCGCCCATCGCCGCCAGGTGACGGCTCGCGGCGACAAACAGCAAGGTCGCCGCTCCCCACATCAACTCGATGGACATGAGCGCGGCCAAAGGGCTGCGGCGCACCAGCACCCCAACCAGGCCCGCGACGAATAGCACCGCGCTCAATAGCACGTACCCCGAAAACGGCATGCCGGGCATGCCCGTCACCTCCCCGGCCCGCGCCGGCCGAGCAACACCACAACGCCGACGGCGGCTAGAAACAGCAATAGCGCGGCCAACTGAAGGACGAACACATGCTCATAGAAGAGGGCGGCGCCGAACGCCTTCACCGTCCCGAAGCCGGGATAAATGCTGGCCGGCTCCGGCAACGGCTGCCCGAAAATCGCCCCGGCCAGCGCCGCGACGAGCAACGCCCCTACGGCCACACCGAGCGGCTCTTGGCCTGCGAGCAGCGACGGGCGGCGCTCCAGAGGCGTGTTGCGGGCGCTGAGCAGGCTGATGACGAACAGGAACAGAACCATGACTGCCCCTGCGTACACGATGACCTGGATAAGTCCCATGAATTCGGCATCCAGGGCGATGAACAACGCCGCCAGGCCCACCAGGTTGAGCACGAGCGCCAGCACCGCATGAACCGGAATCCGGGCCCGGAGCACCCCCGCGGCGCCGGCCAGAGTCATCACGGTTGCCGCTGCCACTACCCAGCTCATGCCCGCGTCTCCTCCCCGCGGTCCTCGTGCATGGGCCGCAAGCCGTGAAACGGCGGGTAGACGTTCTCGGGCACCCGGAACGGGCTTGTGTGGCGGTTCACCAGCCGATCGCGACCGTAGATGTGGCTTTCCCGGGTAAAGTCGGCCAATTCAAACTCCCGGGTGAGGTGAAGCGCCTCGGTCGGGCACGCTTCTTCGCACAGACCGCAGAAAATGCAGCGCAACATGTCGATTTCGTACTTGTACGCGTACCGCTCCCCGGGCGAGTTGGGATTCTCGGGATCGTTTTGCGCCGGCATGACGGTGATGGCCGCCGCCGGGCACGCCACCTGGCACAGCTCACAGCCGATGCACATCTCAAGGCCGTTCTCGTAGCGCCGCAGCTCGTGGCGGCCGCGGAACCGCTGCGCCCGCTCCTTCTTGACAAAGGGATATTTCAGTGTCTGCTTTTTGCGGAACAACATCCGCAGCGTCGTGCCCATCCCTTTGGCCAACGCCCTCAACATCCCGCCATCACTCCTCGCGCCTTGCGCCTTGGGGCTACGCCCACAGCGCCGCGGCCACCGCCGTCACCAGCAAGTTCACGATGGCCAGCGGCAGCATCACTTTCCACCCGAAATCCATCAGCCGGTCGTACCGGAACCGGGGAAGACTGGCCCGCATCCAAATGAAGACGAACAGAAGCAACGCCACCTTGAGGCCGAACCAGGCGACCGGCGGCAAGAACGCCGGCCCGTTCCAACCGCCAAGGTACAACAGCGTCACCATGCTGGAGACGGTGATCATATGGATGTACTCCGCCATGGCGAACATCGCGTAGCGCATCCCGCTGTACTCGGTGTGGTATCCGGCCACCAGTTCCGTCTCGGCTTCCGGCAAGTCGAAGGGAATGCGGCTCGCCTCGGCCACGGCGCTGATGAAGAAGATGATGAACCCCAACGGCTGCAGAAACAGGAAGGGCAGCCGGTCCTGCGCGGCCACGATGTCCCCAAGCCGCAGCGACCCGGCAAGCATGATAACGCCCAACAGGCTCAGTCCCATTGACAGTTCGTAGCTGATCAACTGCGCGCTGGCCCTGAGCGAGCCGAGCAAGGCGTACTTGCTCTGCGATGCCCACCCGGCCAGGCTGACGCCGTACACGCTGAGAGCACCAAAGGCCAGAACCACCAGCACGCCGCCGGGCGGATCCGCGATGCTGAGCGGCACCGGGCGGCCGCCGACCTCGATGGGCGGTCCCACCGGAATGACGGACCACGCGGCCAGGGCGGTGAAGACACTGATGATCGGGGCGAGGCGGAACACCAGCCGGTCGGCGTCCCGGGGAATGATGTCCTCCTTGACGATAAACTTGACGCCGTCCGCCACCGCTTGCAAAAGTCCCCACGGCCCCGTTCGATTCGGCCCGAGCCGCAGCTGGAAATATCCCAGCATCTTGCGCTCAATGACCGTCATCATGGCAAACGCGGTCAGGAGGACGACGATGACGATGGCCCCTCGAATCAAGATCAAGCCGACCGTGTCCATCAGCCGACCTCCTCCAGGACCCGCCGGCGAACCGTCACAGGCGCGTGCCATCCGCCGGTAAGCAACATGTTGACCGCCGGCCCTTCAGCCCCTCGGGGCACTTGCACCGTCCCCTTCACCACCTGCGGCGATATCCGGGCCGGGAGCGTCACGGCTTCCGGACCCGAAGAAAGCTCCACCGGATCGCCGGCCGCAATGCCGAGCTCGGCTGCGTCGTCGGGATGGAAGATCGCCTCGGCCCGGGGCCGAACGGCGCTGAAGGCAGGGTCGAACCGGGCGGTCCCGCCGCCGCCGTACAGGCGGCTGACCGCCACAAGCTCAAGCCTGCGGCCGTCGGCCCGGTTACCGTCGCCTCGGGCTGTGCCAGCAGCCGGCGCCGGCGCTCCCGCCCCGGCTTCTCCGGGCAAGGCCGCACCGGTGACGAACCCGTCCACGGTCAGCTCCTCGAGCAGATGCTGCACTTCCCAGCGGATTTCGTGCGACGAGCGGTCGAGCCTGCGGCCAAGCGCCTCCGCCAGCGCCCGGAAGATGTCGCCGTCGGTGCGGCTGTTTTCGCCCGCGGCTTGTGCCTCCTGGACTTCTTGCACCCGGCCTTCCAGATTGACATAGGTGCCCGACTTGGCCGCGAACGGCGCCGCCGGAAGTACCACGTCGGCCTGCCGGGCCGTCTCTGTGAGAAAGAGATCCTGCACGACAAGAAACGGCACCCGGCTCAGCGCCTCCCGGACGAGGCGCCCGTCAGGGTACGTCTCCTGGAGGTTGGCCCCGACCAAGTACAAGGCGTGCAGCCGGCCTTGGGCCGCAGCCTGCAACATGCCCGCCGTATCAAGGCCTGCCGCGCCGGCCTCCACCGGCCGGTGACCGGGCAGCCGGTCGGGGCGGACGCCCATGGCCTCCGCGCCGCGGCTGTTGGCCTGCTCGCCGGGGATGAGAACACTGAGCCGGCGATCGTCCCCGGTCCGGCGGCAGGCGTTGAGCAAGCGTTCCAGAGCCCGGCCGACGGCCGCATCCGTCCCGCCCCAGATCGCCACCACCCGGCGGGCCGAACGCAACGCCCGAACGAGCGCTTCTTGACCGTCAACTCCCGCGGGGCCCGGCCCGGCCGGGGCTCCGGTTGTCGAAAGCTCCCCGGTCCGGCCTTGGCCTTCGCCCTCAGCCACGAGGGACGCGGCCTCTTCGAGAAACCTGGCCAGCCCAGCGGGCATGACGGGAATGAACGTGTGTGGCACCCGATAGCCCGGCGCCGCAGGCCCCAAGGCCAACAGCGCCGCACCCCGCTGGGCGGCCCGCCGGATGCGCAAGTCAGCGACGGGCATCTGCTCAGCCGGCAGGACGTCAACCAAGACGACGACATCGGCCCCGTCGATGTCGTCCAGGCGCCCGGGGTAGCCGGCCCACGACGTGACCTTTTGCCCGGCCACCCGGTGGTCGATGTGGGGCGTGCCCACCGCCTCCCGGGCGAGCTTCTGGAACGTGTACGCCTCTTCGTTGGTCAGCCGGCCGCCGCCGATGAATCCGACCGCCTCTGGGCCGTGATCCCGGACGACGGAACGCAACCGGCTGGCGATCTCCATCAGCGCCTCCGTCCACGAGACCGGCACGAACGTGTCGCCCCGCCGCAACAAGGGCTGGGTCACCCGGTCGGCAGAGTGGACGTAGCGGTAGTTGAAGCGGCCCCGGTCGCATAGCCAACCGTTGTCCACCTCGGGGTTTTCCCGCGACAGAACGCGGGCCAGCTCGCCGAAGCGGAAGTCCAACTCGATGTTGCAGCCGACCGGGCACGCGGTGCAGACCGACGGAACCCGGGAGAGGTCCCACGGCCTTCCCTTGAACCGGTACGCCTTGGACGTCAGGGCACCCACCGGGCACAGCTCGATGACGTTGCCGCTGAAGTACGAGTCGTACGTCTCCCCGTCGGCGGTCGTGATCAGCGCTTCATGGGCCCGCTGGCCGACGACCAGAGTGCCCTCGCAAGCCACCTCCGCGTCGAATCGGGTGCACCGCCGGCACAAAATGCAGCGCTCTTCGTCCAAAACGATGAAGTTGCCCAGGTCTACCGCCTTGCGCTTCTTCATCTTGGGCACCGACAGGCGGCTGGTGGCCGGGCCGTACTTGAACGTGTTGTCCTGCAGGGGGCATTCTCCGCCCTTGTCGCACACCGGACAGTCCAGCGGGTGGTTGAGCAGCAAAAACTCAAGCACGCCCTGGCGCAAGTGCCGGATGAGATCGCTTTCGGTCCGAACGACCATGCCGTCGGCCACCTGGGTGGTACACGCCGGCACCGGCTTGCGCTGGCCCTCGACTTCGACCAGGCACATCCGGCATACGCCGACCGGCTTCAGCTTTCGATGGTGGCAAAACACCGGGATTTCGATGCCGGCCAGGGCGGCCGCTTCCACCAGCCCCATCCCTTTGGGCGCCTGCACCGCCCGCCCGTTTATCGTCAGCGTCACGGTGTCGCTCATGCGCTCCGCACCTCCCGGGCGTGACCGGCCAGGCAGGCCCGCCCTTCGATGTGGGCTTCAAACTCGTGGGCAAAGTGCTTGAGCACCGATTGCAGGTACGTGATGGAGAAATCCGAAAGCAAGCAGATGGTCGTGCCGCTCATGGCGGAGCGCAAGCTCTTGAGGACCTCGATGTCGTCGCGCGTCCCTTCGCCCCGCTCGATCTTCCGCAACAGCCTCGCCGTCCACGCCGTTCCCTCCCGGCACGGCGTGCACTGGCCGCAGGACTCGTGAGAGAAGAAGTCCGCGTAGTACAGCGCCGTCCGGACCATGCAGACCGTGTCGTCGAAGACCATCACGCCCGCAGTGCCCAGGATGGACCCCGCCTGCTGAACCGAGTCGAAGTCCAGCGGAATGTCCAGGTGCTCCGGCAAAAGCACCGGCGAGCTGGCCCCGCCAGGCTGCACCGCCTTGAGGCGCCGGCCGGGCAGAAGCCCTCCTGCCACGTCTTCGATGAGTTCCCGCAGCGGAATGCCCAGCGGCAGCTCGTAGTTGCCGGGCCGCCGGACCATGCCGCTGACCGAGAAGATCTTGGTTCCGGGGCTTTTTTCGGTTCCGATGGACAAAAACCAGTCCGCGCCCCGCTCGATGATGAACGGCACGTTGCACAGCGTTTCCACATTGTTGACGACCGTCGGCATCCCGTAAAGGCCTGCGACCGCGGGAAACGGCGGCTTGATTCGGGGCTCGCCCCGGCCGCCCTCCAGCGAGCTGAGAAGTCCCGTTTCTTCGCCGCAGATGTAGGCGCCCGCGCCCCGGTGGACGACGATCTCCTGGGAGAAATCGCTGCCCAGGATCTTGTCGCCGAGATATCCCTTGGCCCGGGCTTGTTCGATCGCGGCCGTCAACACCCTGAAGCCCTTGCGAAATTCGCCCCTCAAGTAGATGAAGGAGCGGCTCGCCCGCACCGCGTAAGCCGCCAGGAGAATGCCCTCAATCAGCAAGTGCGGATTGTATTCGATGAGCATCCGGTTGTTGAACGTCCCCGGCTCGCTCTCGTCGGCGTTGCAGCAAAGATACCGGGGCCGGCCGTCGTCGGGCAAAAATCCCCACTTGACCCCGGCCGGAAATCCTGCGCCACCGCGCCCTCGCAAGTTGGCCCGCTTGACTTCCCCGTGAACTTCCTGAGGGGTCATCCCTTTCAGCGCCTTGCGCAGCGCCTGGTATCCCCCTTGGGCCTCGTAGTTTTCGATGCGGGTGAGATCTACCTCGCCGATGCCTTTGGTCAACACCTTCTCGTACTTCACGCGCTCTCCCCCGCTTCCCACACGGCCCCGGGCGCGGTGAGCCCGATGGTTTCCGACAGCTCCGCCAAGTCCGCGCCGTCCCGCAGCGCCTGCAGGATGCGGTCGGCCCGCTGGGGGTTCACCTTGTGGAAGTACTCCTCGTTGATCTGCAACGCCGGGGCCCCGTCGCATGCGGCCACGCACTCATTGGTCACAAGCAGCGTAAACAACCCGTCCTTGGTCGTCTCGCCGACCCGAACGCCCAAGCGCTCCTCCAGATGCCGGATGAGGTCGGCACCCCCGCACAGCCCGCACACGATGTTCCCGCACACGACGATCACGTACCGCCCCACCGGCTGGCGGTGGTAGAGCGAGTAAAACGAGCAGGTGGACTCCACGTAACCCCGGGAAAGGCCCAGCCGCTCGGCGATGAACGCGACGTCCTCATCGGCTACGTAGCCTCGCTCCTCCTGGGCCATCCACAACAGGCCCATCAGCGCCGACTTCGGCTTGGGATACCGGGCGATAAGGCGTTCGATGTCCGCCTCCCGCCGCACCCACCACGGCCGTCGGTCTCGACCGTCGGCGGCCGCCGCGCCAATTGCCGCCATCACCGGTCCACCTCCCCAAAGACCGGGTCGATGCTGGCGATAACCGCCACCATGTCCGCCAGAAGGGCCCCTTCCAACATGGCCGGCAAGGCGAACACGTGGTAAAATGCCGGTCCCCGCACCCGAACCCGCCACGGCTTGTTCTTACCCCGGGATACGACGTAAAAGCCGATCTCGCCCCGGGGACTCTCCAGCGCCTGGTACACCTCGCCCTCAGGCACGTCAAATCCGTAGGAAACCAGCTTAAAGTGGTGGATCAGGGCCTCCATGCTCTGCCGCACCTCGTGCTTGGGCGGCAGCACGATTTTCCGATCGTCGACCACCACCGGCCCGTCGGGAAGCCGTTCGAGAGCCTGGCGGCAGATGCGGTGCGACTCGATCAGTTCCTCCATGCGCACGACGTACCGGTCGTAACAGTCGCCGTTTTCGCCCACCGGCACGTCGAATTCAAACTCGTCGTATCCCGCATAGGGAAACGCCTTCCGCACGTCGTAAGGCACGCCGCACGCCCGCAGGTTGGGACCGGTGACGCCAAGCGCCAGCGCCTGCTCCCCGTCGATGGCGCCGACCCCCTTCATCCGGTCGAGCCAGATGGGGTTGTCGTTCAAGATGTCCCGGATCTCCAGCACCCGCGCGGGAAACTCGTCCAGATACGCGGCCACCTTGTCGACGAACCCTTCGGGAACGTCCCGAGCAAGGCCGCCGATCCGGAAGTAGCTAGGGTTCATCCGGGCGCCGGAGGCCTCCTCGAACAGGTCGAGAATGCCTTCCCGCAAGTCGAACGCGTAAAAGAAGATGCTCAACGCCCCGACGTCTTGGGCCGTGGTCCCAAGCCACACCAAATGGCTGGCCATGCGCTGAAGCTCTGTGAACAACACCCGCAAGACCCGGGCTCGGGGCGGCACCTCAAGGCCCAAGAGCTTCTCCACCGCCAGCACGTAGCCCAAATTGTTGGACAAAGGCGCCAGGTAGTCCATCCGGTCGATGACCGTGATGGCCTGCTGCCAGGTGAGGTTTTCCGCCGTCTTCTCGATGCCGGTGTGCAAAAAGCCGACCTCGGGCGACGCCTTGACGATGCGCTCCCCCTCGATCTCGAGCACCACCCGCAACACCCCGTGGGTGCTCGGATGATGGGGACCGACGCTCAAAGTCATGCGGTCGCCCTCTCCGGCCACTTTCAGCTCGTCTAAATCAAGGGCAAACTCACCCGACTTGACGACCTGGGACATGTCAATTCCCGCCTTTCGTCGCACCCGCCGCGCCTTTCGCACCGGGCGGATCTCCCGGCAGTTTCGGCGCGCGGTAGCGGTTGCGGTCCGCCGGATGGGCCGGGAACCCTGCCCGCGGCCCTTGCAGCGGATAATCCTTGCGCAGCGGGTGGCCTTCCCAGTCGGACGGCATGAGGATCCGGGTCAGCTCGGGATGGCCCTCGAACCGGATGCCGAACAGATCCCACACCTCCCGCTCCGCATGGGTCGCGGACGGCCACAGATCGCTCACCGTCGGCACTACCGGAGACGCCTCTTCCACCGGAACCCGCAGCCGAAGCCGCCACAGCTGGGGGAGGGCCAGAAGGTGGTAAACCACCTCAAACCGGGGCGTGCGGGGCAAGTAGTCGACCCCGCCCACGTCCACCAGCACGTTGAATCCCCGTTCCTTGAGCCAGCGGGCCACGGCCGCCAGCCGGCCCGGCGCCACCTGGACCTGGGGAATATCGAAAGGGGTGTCCAGCTCGGTCACCCCGTCCGAAAACGCGGCGAGGAGTTCCGGCACCACCTTCGCCCGCACCGCGTCCGTTGCGGCCGCGCCCCCGGTAAACGGCGCGGCGGAAGCCCCCCCGCCGCTCATGCCCGCATCACTCCGCCGTGGGCCCGACCCGTTCCGATCGCGTCCCTCAGTTTCAACACCGCGTGCATGACCGCATCCGGGGTCGGGGGACAACCAGGAACGTAAATGTCGACGGGGAGCACCTCGTCGACCCCCTGGACGATGGCGTAGTTGTTGAAAATCCCGCCGCTGGACGCGCAGGCGCCCATGGCTACCACCCATTTGGGATCGGGCATCTGCCGGTACACTTGCTCGATGACGGGGACCATCTTGTTGGAGAGCCGCCCGGACACGATCATCAAATCCGCCTGCCGGGGCGAACTGCGGAACACTTCGGCTCCAAATTGGGCCATGTCGTATCTCGGCGCGACCAGGTTCATCATCTCGATGGCGCAACACGCCAGCCCGAACGTCAGCGGCCACAAGGACGACTTTTGCGACCACCGGACGAACTTCTCCACCGAGGTGACGAAAAACTGGTTGTTGGTCATCTCCATTCCAGGCCCCCCTTTTTCCACACGTACAGGTCTCCCAGCACAAACACCGCAAGGAACAGAGCCATTGCGGCAAGACCGTACGCGCCCAACTCACGGAGCATCACGGCCCAAGAGTAAAACGCGGCAGCCTCGACATCGAAGATCACGAAAAGCACCGCGATGACGTAAAACTTGACCGGGAAACGACCCTTCAGCGCGGCGGTCGGATGGCCGCTCTCGTACGGAAGGTACTTGACCGGGTCGGGTCGGCGGGAGCTGACGGTTTCCACAAGCAACGTGATGGCCAACGGCACCGCCAGCGCCAGCCCAATGTAGATCAACAACGGAACGTACGCGTGCACAGCTTGCGCCACCCCCGGCCCGCCCGTCGGTTTGTGAAATTCGTCACAACCCTGCCTAAACTCCAGCCCGTGCCCGTCGCTACCGGCGTTATCATACCATACGCAACAACGGTTGTAAAGTTGTAAAGGCCGCAAAAGCCCGCGGGCAACCCGCAGTTCGGCCCATCAACCGTCCTCGGTAAACCGGGCCCCTTGCTCCTCAAGCCGCGCGATCGCATCTCCCGCCCGCTGGCGTTCGGCCTCCAAATCTTCAAGGCGCCGGCGCAACTTCGAAAGCTCCGCCGACAAGTGATCAACCACAGTCCGCCGCCACTGTTCCCGCAAGTAATCGTCGTACGACCACATCCAGTCGGTCCACGCTTCCCATTCGGCCTGGCTGCGGGCCTCCGCCTCGCCTGCGGCGATGCGTTGCATCAATTCCTGGGTAGACATGGCGTAACGTTCTTCATAATCCTGCCAGGACGGGCGTCCAGCGGGATCCCCGTCCTCGCCGTCTTCCTGCAATAGGTCACTGTCAGCGAACAGCGGAGGGACATCGATGTTTTCCAAAAGCGCTTGGCATACCTCCAAGACAAAGCCGTCTTCTGAAGAGATGGCCTGATATTCCCACGAACCGAGGTGCCGCTCCTGGTCCTCGTGGTTCATGATGAAGTGCACGCCCATGTCGAGCGTCGCGTCCAGGATGTTCGTCCCTTCGCACGCGCCCGTCCGGAGCAGGGACAACCAGCTGTACGCTCCGGCCGGATGCTCGGTCACCACGACCACATCCCGAACTTTGGCACTGGGACTCTGCCATCCCGCCTCCAGCACGGACGCGATGCCTTGCGCCATCGGCTCCACGACCTGCTCGTTGTTGGTACCCCTCTCCAGGGGAACGGCCATCACCTGAACTTCCCGGCCGCTCACCAGGCCGGGGTCGATCCCCGGCGCGAGCTCATCCAAATCCGCAAAGACCAGCAGGTGACCGTCCTCCACGACAAACCGCATGCCCTTCGCCTCCCAGCAACCCTGTCCACTCCCCAAAGTATAGCACTGTCGCGCACGCCGCGGGAGTCGACGTCCCCGGTGCAGCGCCCCAGCCGGCTGGCGGAGGCTGGCTCCGGCCCGGCCTCCTGGAAAGCTTCCCGCCGCGCGTCGCCGGTCTCGCCCTCAGGGGTCAGCCTTTACCCCGTGGACCTGTTCCGTTATACTGGGTATGCATCTTCCGGCGGTTCAAGGAACGCCTGGGGGGAGACCTCACCTTGCCGACGAGAGCCCGCTGGCTGCTGCTCATTCTCGTGAGCGGTGCCCTGGCCGTCGCCCTGGTCGTCATGTCCCGCGAGCGGATGCCCACCCAGGCGATTCACGAGCCGGACCCGCAAGATCTGCAGTTGTTGGCCTTCGACGCCAAGGACGCAGTCGAGATCATCATCGAGCGCAACGACGGGCTCGCCGCGCGCATCCGGCGCCGGCCCGCAGATGGTGCCACATCTGAGCCTGCCAGTGACGCCCGAGAAGAAAGCGGGTTCGATTGGGAACAGGTGCAGCCCGAAGGGAGCGTCGCCGACCGAGACCTGATCCAGGCCGCCGTCTCGGCCTTGTCGGACTTGCGGGCCTACCGCCGCATCGACCCGATCGAGGCGCTCGGCGAGGGTGTGAACCCGGCGGCCTTCGGCTTGGATCCGCCGCGCATCCGGCTGACTGTCCTGCTTGCGGGCCCGCAGGGGAGTTTCGCCGAGGCCGTGCTGCTGGTCGGCGAGGCTACCCCGGTGGTGATCGGCGACTTCCCCACCTACTACGTCCGCCTGCCGGGCAGCGAGGATATCTACGCGGCCGGGGGACCGGGTCTTGCCCTCATAGACTTGCTGCCCGAATCCGTCCTTGAGCACGACACCTCACTCGATGCGGATGCGGCTGCCCACAGGGACATCCATGACGGATGAGGCGCTGCCGTTGCGCAGCGAGATTTCCAGCGTACCGGCGGAACCTTCGACAAGGAACAGATGGCCCCGGGGCCCCTCCGCGTACGTGCGGGCGAACGGAAGGGTGCGCCGGTAGCCTTCAACGGCTACTTGGTACGTCACTTTGCCGGTGTGGGGCAAGTTGGTGATGATGTTGCCGAAGCGGTCCACCCGCACGATCTCCCCTTCCCTCCCCCGACGGTAAAATGCAAGCGGCACCCGGATCTCCGCCGGCCGTCCAAGGGCCGTCAGGGGCTCGCCTGCCGCGATGCGGGCCGCGGCAGGGGCGAATACGTCCCGCCCGTGGAATGTCGGTGCCGCACTCCCGGGTACATCCAAGGATACCACTTCTTGAAGCCCGTCGTCGGTGACCGCCGGGTAGAGCAAGCCGTTGTCCGGGCCGACGAACACGTAGCGGCGGGTGCGAACGGCCAGGGCCTGTCGCTCGGTGCCTACCGCTGGATCGACCACGGCCAAAAAGACGGTACCCTCAGGGAAGTGCCTGTAAGCGGTGTAGAGAATCCATGCCCCTTCCCGGACCGACTGCGCCCGCACCTCGTTGTACAGGTCGATGACCGGCAGACCGGGAGCCAGGCGCATGATCACGCCCTTCATGATGCCCACGTATTCCGTCTGGCCAAAATCGGTCAGGATCGCGATCATGCCCATCCCTCCGGCAGCAGTGTTCCTCGCCGGACGCTGTTCCCCTGCCGGAAGGACCGCAACCGGCGTTCCCTGTCCCAAAACCGTGTGATACACTGGTGCGAGGACAGGAGGAGTGAACCGCATGGCGCGCATTTTTTCCGGCATCCAGCCTACCGGTGAGTTGCACATCGGCAACTACCTGGGGGCCATCCGCAACTGGGTCGACCTGCAGGCGGAGCACGAGTGTTTTTACTGCGTCGTGGACCTGCACGCCATGACTATCCCCTACGAGCCCGCGGACATGTCCCGCCGGGTGCTGGACACGGCTGCGACTTTGCTTGCGTGCGGAATCGATCCGGAGCGGAGCGTGCTGTTCGTCCAGTCGGCAGTGCCCGAGCACACGGAACTGTGCTGGATCCTGAACTGCATCACGCCGCTCGGGAGCTTGCAGCGCATGACCCAATTCAAAGAAAAATCCCGGCAACACCACGAGAACGTCAACGCCGGGCTGATGAACTATCCCATCCTCCAGGCGGCCGACATCCTTCTGTACAAGGCCGGCCTGGTGCCTGTGGGCAACGACCAGATTCAACACCTGGAGCTTAGCCGCGAGCTGGCCCGCCGGTTCAACCACCTGTTCGGCGAAACGTTTCCGGAGCCTCAACCGTACGTCACCAAGACGGCCCGGATCATGGCGCTCAACGACCCCGAGCGAAAGATGTCCAAGAGCATCCCCGGCAGCTACATCGCCCTGTCCGCGGATGCCGAGGAGATCCGGAGGTTAATCCGCCGGGCTGTGACGGACACCGGCCCCCGGAAAGAAGGCATGAGCGCCGGCGTGGCCAACCTGTTCACCCTTCTGGAAGGGTTTTCGGTCCCGGAGACGGTCGCGCGCTTCCGGGACGCCTACGAGCGGGGAGAGCTTCGCTACTCGGACCTCAAGCAACAGCTGGCGGAGGACATCGTTCGGGCGCTGGCCCCGATCCGCGAGCGGCGTCGGGAGCTATTATCCCAGCCCGACCGGCTGCGAGAAATTCTCGCGGCCGGCGCGAGCCGGGCCCGGACCGTGGCCAGGGCTGTGATGGAAGAAGTCCGAGAGCGGGCGGGCCTCACCTTCTAGCGGACGTTCACGCCGGCCGGGGCGGGGCGGGGAACCAGCGGTGCCGCTGCATTGGGATATACCGTTGGGCCAAGACGGCGAGGGGCTTGCGAGCCACGGTGAACTCGTCGGCCAAACGGGCGAGCAGCCTCCCCAGGCCGGCCCCGGCCGCGGGCTCGGCTTCGGCCGCCCGGCGGTAGTACGTTCGGCCGAGCTCCTCGTATTCCGCGATGCCCCGTACCGGCACCGGGCGGCGTCCCCGGCCACCGTTCGTCTCCCGGGCGCGCCGCGCCAGGTGATCGGCGAACATGCCGGTCAGAAACAGGCACAAATCGCCTAGCCGGCGGTAGATGGGAAACCGGCGGTCCTCGGCGGTGAGTTGCGCGAGCATTTCCATGTCCTCGACGGCGAAGTTGCTGTAGCTCACGAAGCGGGGACCGCTGGCGCCCCAGACCTGGACGGTGTGCCGGTCGATGCGGGTAAACTCCTCAAGCATGACCGCTAGGTAGTCCCGAACCGACGGGTCCTCCAACAACTCCGCCGCGGCCTCTGCATCGAACACCGGCAACGTCCCTTGCGAGCTGACCTCCATCGTGAAGCTTCGGGAGCGCAGGTCTGCTTGGACCCGCCGCAAGAGCACCGTGAACACGAGAAACGGGGAAACGCGGACGACCGCGTCGGTGTCCGACATTAACCGGTCGAACACCCGCGGATCGTCCAGCATGACTTGGAGAAGGTCGGGTTTCCCCCGGACGGCATCCTTGATCCGGTCGTAGTCCCGGCGGGTCGTGGCCACGGCCCGGACGAGAAAATCCAGATCCTGTTCGCTCAACTGCTCGAGCCGGTTGCCCATCGGGTTCACGGGTTCTCCCCACCTCCCCGGCCTATCCTGGAAGCGGCCGGGAAGCGGCTCCCGGCCGCACCCGCGCAAAGCTTACGAATATTATACTCACCGGTCCCCCGCTGTCAATTGTCCCCGGCGTCCCGATTCGGCCATTCCCGCTCGATCCGCTCAAAAAGCTTCCTTCGTTGGTCTTCGGTCGTGAAGGCCGCCTGGGCCGCGCACAGCACAGTCTCCCGGGCGTCGGATTCCGAAAGGCCAAGCGCCGCCGCAAGACGCCGGTACTCTTCGGACAACGTCGTAGCCGACACCGTCCGGTTGTCGGTATTGACTGTAACGGCCACGCCCGCGGCAAGATACCGGCGCAGCGGGTGTTCGGACAAGGCGTTGACCGCCTTGGTCTGCGCGTTGCTCGTGGGACACATCTCGAGCGCGACGCCCCGGTCGGCCACCTCCCGCAAAAGCTCAGGGTCTTCCGCGAGGCGAACGCCGTGACCGATGCGGGTCGCGCCGAGCTCTCGGACGGCCGTCCGGATCTCTTCTGCTCCCCCGACCTCCCCCGCGTGAACGGTCAGGGAGAATCCCATGCGCCGCGCCAGTGCCAGCGGTTCCCGGTGGAGCGCCGTAGGAAACGCAGCCTCGTCCCCGGCTAGATCGACCGCAACCAATCCCTCCCCGAGCAGGGGCTCGACCTCGCGCACCATGGCGACGTTGTCTTCGGGCGGGAAGTGCCGCATACAGCACGCGATGAGGCCCGTGCCGACGCCGAACTCCCGCTCCGCCCGTTTTAGGCCTGCGAGGACCCGCCTGACGGCCTCGGCGATCGTCATGCCCTCCCGGGTGTGAAGGGCAGGGGCAAACCGGACCTCCACGTGGCAGACGTGTTCGGCTGCCGCGTCGGCCACCAGTTCGTAAGCGATCCGTTCCAGCGCTTCGCCGTCCTGCATGACCGCCAAAGGCAGGTCGAAGCGGGTCAAGTAGTCCGCCAGGGATGGGCAATCGTCGGGCACCCGGGCTTTTGCCGCCACCTCCTCGACCGTTCTCAATCCCGCGTACCGTTGCACCGCGGGTCTTTGGGCCCGGCGCCGTTCCTGAAGAAGTTCCCACAACGTGGCCGGCCTCACCGAGCCGTCCAAGTGGACGTGCAGCTCCACTTTGGGCAGCGATTCCCAATGCATCATTGCCCGCCTCCTCGCAGTGTTTCCTGCCCTTTCGTTGATCAAAGCGTGCTCTCCTTTGCCGGCCCGCGTCCCGTTCTACAGCCGCGGCCGAGTCCATACGCGTGGGATGGACTCCGAAACCGCCCGAAGGAGGAGTCGGGACGTGCGGCGCAGGCCGCTGTTGTGGGGCGCCCTCATTCTCATGGCGTCGGGGGCGGTGACGCGCGCCGCCGGCACCGTGTATCGTATCCTGATCGTCCGCTGGGCCGGCGCCGAGGCCCTCGGGCTGTTCCAGATGGTGTTGCCCTTGTTTCGCCTTGCGTCGGCCATGGCCACGCTCCGACTGCCCGTGGCGCTCACCCGGGTAACCGCTGACGGCCTGGCCCGGGGAGACATCCCCGCGGTGGCAACGGCGCGGCAAGCGACGGCCGCGCTCATCATCGTTTTGACCGCGCTCACCGCCCTGGCGGTAGCGGCCGGGGCGCCCTTTCTCGCCCGGGAGTATCTGACCGATCCGCGCACCGAACCGCTGATCTTGCTTTTGCCCGTGGCCTTCGTGCCCTCGGCCCTGACGGGGATTTTCCGCGGCTACGCGGAAGGCCGGCAAAACATGATATCCACCGCGGCCGGGCAGGTGGTGGAACAGCTCGTCCGGGTGCCTGCGGTGCTCTTGCTGTTGTCGTGGTGGGTCGGGGCGGGTCCGCAGCAGGCCGCGGTCGCGCTGGTGTTGGGCCTTGGGGCCGGGGAGCTCGCGGGGCTTTTGACTGCCATGGTCGCCTCCGGCTGGTGGCAACTGGAGAAAAAAGACGGCAGTGGCCGGACCAAACTCCGCGGCCGGCCCCGGGCGCCCCGGTTCATTGTGCTGGACCACATCCGGACCGCTCGGAACCTTCTGGGCATGAGCCTTCCTCTTTGGGCCGCCACGGTGATCAACACCGCTGCCCAGATAGTCAACGTCGGGATGATTCCCCGGAGACTTTTGGCCGCGGGGGCGACGATGACCGAAGCTACCGCACTGTACGGTCAGCTGACGGGCATGGTGTTGCCGCTGCTTTACATGCCCATGCTGCTCGTATTTCCAGTGGCCACCGTACTGACCCCCGCCATCGCGGAGTCACAGGCTGTGGGCAACAAGGCATCCGCCCGGCGCCACTTCCGGTTGGCCGCGGGCGGCGCCCTGGCAGTAGGTTTGGCCACTTTCGCGGTTTGCCAGGCGTTTCCCGAAGCTGTCCCCCGGCTTCTGTACGGTATCCCCGATATCGCCCCCTTGGTCCGGTTGGTAGGCGTCGCCGCTCCGTTCGCCTTTACCGCGAACATCTTCGCCTCGGTCCTGTATGCCCTGGGACGAACGGACGTCGTGCTGAAGACGTTCGTCATCACCACTGCGATCCGCTTGGCGCTCATCTACTGGTTGACGGCCGACCCGCGCCTTGGGATCGGCGGTGCGTTATGGGCTATCGTGGTCGACTATGCCCTCACCGCCGCCGCGAACGGCCGGATGTGCGCCCGGCTCTTGCGCTGACTGTTGCAAGCCGAACTGTGTATAATTCAAATCAAGGAAGTGCTCCGGGGAGGCGCCGGCGCCAGGCGCGCCGTCAACAACAGCTCGCGGCTCGAATCGGGTGCGAGCGTTTCTGCCGCGAATGTTTTCTCATGAGGAGGGGTGATCTCCATGCCGGCACGGGGTGATACCGCCTCCAGCAAAGGCGAGCTGGCAGAGCACTGGCCGGTGCTGGCGGTGGCGTTTTTGGTGTCCCTGGTCGCCATGGGGCTCCGGTTCGCGACGGGACCGTTCATGTCCCCGATGGCTGCCGACTTCGGCTTCACTCAAGGCCAGCTTTCGACCATCGTGGCCGGTTCCATGCTCGGCTTCGGGCTCGCCTTGCCGCTCGCCGGGCGCCTGGCCGACGCCTGGGGAAGCCGGGCGGTGGCCGCGGCAGGCCTTGCGTGCTTGGCCCTATCCCTGGCGACGGTTGCCCGCACCGCTTCTGCCGCCGTGTTCAGCGCGGCGTTCGTCATCGGAGCCTCCTTGGGGTTTGCCGCCACCAGCCAGGTCGCGTTGAGCCCGCTTATCACCCGGTGGTTTGTGCGCCAACGGGGGTTGGCCATGACGTTCCTCTCCGCCGGTGGGATGGCAGGCATCGCTCTCTTTACGCCGGTGTCGGCCATCCTCATCGACGCGGTCGGCTGGCGGAACGCGTACCTTCTCTTTGCCGTCTTCATCGGCGTTCTGCTTTTGCCGGCCTTGCTCCTATTGGTGCGGGAGCGGCCGGTGCCCATGCAATCGGCCTCGACGCGGGCGGCATGGAAACCGGCATTGGCCACGGGTCCCTTCTGGCTGTGCGCGGCCGGCATGTTCGCGTGCGGATTCAGCATGAATCTCATGAGCACCCACGGGGTTCCGATGCTGGAACACCACGGATTTCCGACAATGACCGCCTCGCTCGGAATCGGGCTTTTGGGATTGGTGAGCGTCGGCGGAACGCTGTCGCTTGGTGCGCTGTCCGACCGCCTCGGCCGGCCGGCGTTTTTGGCCCTCATCTACTTTGTTCGGGCCCTTGGATTTGTGGCGCTGGTGTTCGCGGGCCGCGAGTGGGAACTGTACCTGACTGCCGCCATCGGCGGCCTCGTGTGGGCGGGAAGCCCCGCGCTGACATCGGCCATCACCGCCGATCTGTACGGACCCCGGGTGGTGGGCACTTTGTTCGGCCTGATGTACATGGGACACCAGGTAGGAGCCGCCGCCGGCGCCTTCCTGGGCGGCTGGGCGTTTGACGCGTCAGGGGATTATACCGGGGCGTTCGTCACCGCGGCCGTGCTGCTTGTGGCCGGGGCGGCCGCCTCGCGGCGCATCCCCGCGATGGCTCCGGCGGTGACGGCTGAGGGAGGTGTCGCCGGCTAAGATGCGGATCGGCATTCTCGCTCCCATCGCGTGGCGCACCCCTCCCCGCCGGTACGGTCCCTGGGAGCAAGTGTGCGCCAATCTGGCTGCAGGTCTCGTCTCCCGGGGTCACGAGGTCGTGCTGTTCGCTACCGGTGACTCCCGGGTGAATGGCGCGCGCCTCTCCTGGGTGTGCCCGCGCCCCCTGGGAGAAGATGCGTCCCTCCCCGCCCGCCAGGATTAGACGCGGGACAAGGCCCAAGCGCAGGCAGCCCCCCGCCCCGTGGGCAGCCACCACAACCAGTTCAACAACCAACCGCGGTGCTTCGCGCCGCTTTTGGATACGCCCATGGTCACCACCTTGCACGGTGCGGCGCTGCTTGAGCCGGACACCCGGTTCGTCTACCGCCGATTCCGTCACCTGCCGTACGTGTCCATCAGCGACGCCGAGCGGTTGGGGTGTCCGGAGCTGAACTACGTGGCCACCGTCTACAACGGTGTCGACATCCGACAGTTCACCTTCCGCCCGGAAACCGGCGAGTACTTGATGTTCCTCGGGCGGGCGTCGGCCAAAAAAGGGCTTCACCTGGCCATTGAGGTGGCCGTGCGCTCGGGCGTGCCGCTCGTCATCGCAGCCCACATACCGCCCGGCGAGCGGGAGTTCTTTGACACCGTCGTCCGGCCGCGCATTGACGGAAAGCTGATCCGGTTCGCCGGCGAGGTGGGACCTGACGAGCGAAACCGGCTCCTGGGCGGCGCCTTGGCCTTGTTGCACCTGGTCACCGAGCCGGAGCCTTTCGGCCTGGTCTTGGCCGAAGCCCAGGCGTGCGGCACGCCCGTCATCGGTTTCGGACTCGGATCGGTCCCCGAGGTGGTGGCCCACGGGGAGACCGGGTTCGTCGTCCGCAGCGTCGACGAGGCGGCCAAAGCCGTCGGCCAGGTGCACGCCCTGGACAGGCACGCCTGCCGGGCCCGGGTGGAAGCCCGATTCACCATTGACCGCATGGTGGAAGGATACATCGAGGTCTACCGGCGTGTGCTGGAGGGGACAGGAACGGAAAACGGGCGGGTCTAGGCGGGCCCAACTCCCCTCGCCGGCATCCTGACGGCCTGCCCCGCGGCCAGAAACACCACGTATGCTTCGCTGGCGTCCCGCCCGTATATCTCCCGGACCGCCCGGCAGTAGAGAGCCATTTGACCCTCGTACCGGCGGGCCGCGGCCGGTACCGCCCCGGGGCGGACGTCGTCGGTCTTGTAGTCGATTACGACCAGCTTTCCATCGTCCTGCAACAGGCAGTCGATGACGCCTTGCACCACGACGAATTCCCCGGCGGCCTCGGCCGGATCGAGCTCCGGATACACTTGCCCCGCGGGCAGGGACAAGGTAAACGGGATTTCCCGATGCACCCGGGCTGCTTTCGCCTGCAAGCGCCGGCCCAGGGGCGAGGCGAAAAACGCGGCCAGCATGCGGCAATCGATGGCTGCAGCCTGTTCCGGCGTGAGAACCTGTCGGGCCTTGAGTCGGTCTACCTGGGTGCGGATGCCGGCCTCTGTCAGCGGTTCCGACAAGTCCAGGTGCTGCAAGACAAGGTGCACCGCGGATCCCCGCTCGGTCGGCGACAACGGGCGCTCGGCCTGCACAAACCGGGGGCGCCCCAAGGGGCGCAAGGGCGGTGCGACGGCCGGAGCGGCCTCCCCTTCCCCGCCGGAGTGAAACCGGCGCTTCAATTCGCTGACGCTTACCTTGGCCGGCCGGCTGGCTAGGGCTTTCCACGGGTAGCGCCAATGGAGGCGGGGCTCAAGGGCTTCCCGGGCGGGACCGGCATCGACGCCGGGAAGGGGCCTCAGGCGGGCGACCGCGTCCCACGGCACGGAGGATTCGTCGTCCCGGACGTCCCCGGCCGCCAGCGCTAGAACGTTCGAAGCGTCCCAAACCCGCACCGCCCAGCGGGACGGGTCCCCGGCCACCGCCGGGTCGGCGGAGCCGAGATCGACACCGCCCAGCTGCCGCAAGGGGCTTCCGTCCCGATGGCGGGCCAGGGCCGGACCGAGCCAATCCAGCCAGCTTTTGGCGGAAAACAGCCGGGCCTCGTCCAGCGTCCAGCCAGGCTTTCTCGCCTCTTCCGACCACCTTCTGGCCAAACGTTCCACATCCCGCCCGGAGCCGATCAGGATAAGGCGCTCCCGCGCCCGGGTGAGCGCGACATACAGGATGCGCATTTCTTCCGCCAGCCCCTCCCGCTCCAGCCGGTGGAGGACCGCCGCGTGCAGCAGGGAAGGGCGGGCCACCCGCCGCTCGCCGTCCACCAGCGCCGCTCCGATCCCCAACTCCCGGTGGAAGGCGATGTGGGGCTGATCCGGGGGCCGGCGGAACGGGCGGCCCAAATCCAAAACGAACACGATGGGAAACTCGAGCCCTTTGCTCCCGTGGACGCTCATCACCCGCACGACGTCCTCATGTTGCCCCAGTACCGGCGCAGGCCCAAGATCACCGGAGGCCTCCTGCAATCGCTCAACGAACCGCAAAAACCGGGCAAGGCCTTGGCGGGCGAACCGGTCGAACTGGCGAGCCCGCTCATAAAGAGCCCGGAGATTGGCCTGGCGCTGGCGGCCGCCGGGCATGGCACCGGCGTAATCCAGAAATCCCGTCTCGTCCAAAAGGCGCCAGACCAGCTCCGACAGGGGTCCCCGGCGGGCCGCGGTCCGCCACTCCTCAAGACGGGACAAAAACCGTCTCAGACGCCTGCCCAACTCATCCTCGTCGCCGGCGTTTTCCGCGAACGCCCGGACCGCGTCGTAAAACTCGCCCTCCTTGCACGCCGCCCGGATCCGGGCCAGCTCAGCCGCGGACAGCCCGCCGATGGGCGAGCGCAGCACCGCGGCGAGCGGGATGTCCTGGCGGGGATTGTCCAGCACCGAAAGGACGGCCAGCATGACCTCCACTTCCGTAGCGGCGAAATATCCGGTGCCGAGTTCCGCGTAAGCCGGAACGCCCAGGCGGGCGAACACGTCGACCAGGCAATTGGCCTTGTGGCGGGTCGCCCGGAGCAGCACCGCGACGTCGCCGTAGCGAGCCGGGCGGTATCGCCCCTCGTCCCGATCCCAAACGACGGCTTGCCCGCCCTCCACGAGATCCCGAATTCGGCGGGCTGCAACAACCGCTTCCCGCTCAAAGGCCGTGAGATCCGCGCCGTCTTCCTCGTCTTCGCCGGAAGCGCGTGCGGTTGTTGGGGCGCCTTCCGACACGGTCGCCGCGTCGGAAATCGCCTCGGGAGCCGGCGCCCAGGACGCGGGCACCTCTGTGTCGATGGCAGCCGCGGCTTCCGCCGCGGCCCGATGCCGCGCGGCTGCCAAAAGGCGCGGGTCCCGCTCCAGAATGTGAACTTCGACGGGCTCCTCGCCGGTTTCGGGTCCGTAGGATGCCGCGAATTTGAGCTCGGCGGCCGCGGAATAGGCCGTCTCACCGATGCCAGGCGTCATGATCTGCCGGAACACGAAATTGACCGCGTCCACCACCGACCGACGGCTGCGGAAGTTAGCCGAAAGATCGATCCGCCGCTCACCCGCCCCAGGCGCAGGCGAGGCCCGTTCGTAGCGGGCGAGAAACAGCCCCGGGTCCGCTTGGCGAAACCGGTAGATGCTCTGCTTCACATCCCCCACCAGAAACAACCGGCCGCCCTCGGTCCTAGGGCAGAGGCGCTCGAGGATCGCGTCCTGCACCCCATTGAGGTCCTGGCATTCGTCGACCAGCACCTCATCGAACGCGGCGCGGATCTCCTGGGCTGTCTCGGGATCTTCCAGCAGTTTGAGGCAGAAGTGTTCCAGATCCGGAAAATCCACCACGCCCCGTTCGGCTTTGACGGCGGCGTAGGCGGCGTCGAAGCGCAACACCTGCTCCACCAGGGCATCGATGATCGGAAACTGCCCGGCCACGTCGGCCAGATGTCGTTCTGGCGGGTTCCGGAACCAGCCGCCGGCGTCAGCCACCAGGCGTTTCGCCTGCGAGCGCAGCTGCTGAACGGCCTTGCGGGTTTCGACATCGCCCTCGCCTTTTGCCGCCCGGGCAAGCGGGGGAAACGCCCACTCCTTCGCCCCTGCGAGCGAGGGCCAGCCCTGCTCGGCCGCCGATTCCAGGCGCTTCACCCGCTCGATATCCTCTTCAAGGGTTTGGGCGTGACCGGCCGCTCCGCCCGGTCCCAAAGCCAACGCCAGGGCAGATTCGAGCAGGCGCCGAGCCTCTCCTAGCCGGACCAGCGCCCGGTGAGCCAGCTCCCGAGCCCACGGTGTTTCGCCGAACCGCTCAGGCGCAAGATCCCGGTATGCCTGCCGGCACGTCTCAAGCCATACGCGGGGCTCGGGCAAGCTCCGGGCGTAGTCGTACATGTCGAGCACCAGTTGCCGCAGCCGGCCGTCGCCGTCCGGTCCCCCGTAAGCCACCACCAGCCGGGCAAAGGGGCTGTCGGAACTCGCCCGTTCGTAAGCCTGCTCCAGCACCTCGTCCAGCACTTCCAATCGCAACAGCTGGGCCTCTTGTTCATCGAGAACCCGGAAATCCGGATCGAGTTCCACCCGGTAAAAGTAGCGACGCAAAAGACTCAGGCAGAACGCGTGCAAGGTGGAAATGGACGCCTTGGGCACAAGCAGGAGCTGGCGAAGGAGACGGCCGTTTTGCGGTTCGGCCCGCAGGCCGTTTTCCAGCGCCTGCACGATCCGGTGCCGCATTTCGGCCGCAGCGGCTTCCGTGAACGTAACCATTAAGAGCCGGTCGACGTCGACCCCTCCGGCCATGATCCGGCGAATGATCCGCTCCACCAGCACCGCCGTCTTGCCGGACCCGGCCGCGGCAGCCACCAGAACATGACCGCCTGCGGCATCGATGGCCGCCTGCTGTTCGGGCGTCCAGCGATGAGCCGAGCTCATTCGGCGTCCTCCTCAATGACTTGCCAAGCGGCTTCCCGGGACAACGGCGGCAAGTCCCGGTACCCGTTGCCGGGCAAAAGCGGGTCAAATTGGCAGACGCTGTGGTACGGACAGTGGGAACACGGCCGCCGCCGGCTCAGGCGATACGGGCGCACGGAAACGTCGCCCGCCCGGATAGTCTCAGCCAGCTCTGCCGCCCGCCTGGCGGCAAATCGGGCCAACGTCGCAAATCCGTCCACCGGGAGCGCGTTGGTCGTCCGGGTAACCCGGCCGTCCTTGGTCAGCCCGGCCGCCACCAGGTCGGACCCGCGATCTATCGTTGCGTCCATCAGCCGCAAGGCGTCAGGCTCGTCCACTACCATGCCCCGCATCCGCATCTCGCGCCGGAGAAGGGCATCGATATCCGCTTCGCCGGCCTCGCTGTCGTCCCGGACCATCGGTTCCCGCGCGGGAAAATACAGCATGCCGGCGGGTACCGCCTCCTGGCCGCCGGTCCAAGCTGTCCCGTGCTCAAGGGCCACCGCCATGTACACGGGCAACTGCAGGGAGAGGCCGTAAGCCACCTCGGCCATGTTCAAGTCCCGGGCCGAGCTCTTGTAATCCACGACCCTGATCCATACTCGCCCGTCGTCGCCTCGGGCCGCATCGATGCGGTCGATCTGCCCCACCACCCGCACAGGACCGCCCCTTGCCGTGATGACCCACGGCCCGACCGGGGCGCCGTGCTTGCCGAATGCGACCTCGACGGCCACCGGGCGGAAACGGCCTCGCCGGGCGTGCTCGGTGAGCGCCCAAACAGCCCGTCGCACCGTCCGCCGCAAGATCTCACCCAAGAAGGCGTGCCGGGCGGAGCTGAGCAAAATTTGATGGGCGATATTCGGGATGAGTTCGTCCGCAGACCGGTCGGCCAGGCGAACGGCGGTTTCATCGTCCAGCTCGCCCCAATCCCGGCCGCTCTCCCACAAAAGCTCGACAAACCGCCTCAAGGCCCCGTGGACGAAGATCCCGACCGCAAGCCGGTCCAACACCCGCCGGGGCCTTTCCCGAAGCTTGAGTCCGTACGCCGCGAAGTGGCGGAACGGGCATGCCGCCAACGTTTCCAGCCGGGTGACGCTCGTCCAAAGCTCGCGCCCAAACAGGGCTTCCGCCACCGGCGGCGGCAACGGAGGCACCAGGTTGCCGTGCTCAAGCCCGGCGAACACCGGCCGGCCCGCCTCTTTGAGGTCCGGCTCGGTGGCGACCCATTGGTAGATTTGCCACCACACCTCGCCCGCCTGTTCGCCGGCACGGTGCCGCCGCAGCCGGGCAGCCAGGTGAGCGACCAGCCGCCGGCGATCCACCATCCGGTCGAGAAACCCCTGGTCGGTCTCGGGTTCGGCCGGCTCGGACACGACCGGCGCTTGGGGAAACAGCTCGGTCACCCGCCGGACGATGTACGACGGCGCCAGCGACCGCCCTTGCCCGTCCGCGGCCGGGTAGCTGAGCCACAAGTAGTCGCTGGCCCGGGTGAGGGAAATGTAGACCAGATACTGCTCATGCTCCAGCCGGGCCCGGCTCGTCGGGGAGAGTTCGAGGCGGGTTTGCGACAGCCGCTCCCGCTCCCGATCGGTGAAGATGACGTCCTCCGCCGGCGCTTGCGGCAACGTGCCGTCCAGCGCTCCCAAAACGAGGGCCGCCTTAATGTCCGGCTGGCGGGAACGCTCCACCGAGCCGACGAGCACCTGGTCAAGGCCGGGCGGCACCAGGCCGATGGTCAAGTCTTCTAGTCCCGCTTCCACAACCTGGCGGAACTCGGCCGCGGAAAGCCAGTGATCTCCCATGGCGTCCACGAGCTCGTCGAGCAGCTGGACGACGCCGTGCCATACCCCGGCATGCTCCTGCGCTTCCTCCGGGCGGCCGGACTGGCTGGCCGCCTCGATCCACTCCTCGATAGACGCGGCCGCCCCCACGTCCTCGAAAAACTCCCACAGCGCCGCGGCCAGAGCCCGGGCCGGGCCGCCTCGGCTCACCCGGGCGCCGAGCCGCCGAAGCGGAGCGACGACCCGCTCCCGAATCGCCTGAATCTCGTCTTCTTGGCGTTCGCGGCCCTGGAGCGAGGTCCCGCTCCCTCCGGCATCGAGATATGGCTTGCCGTCATCGTCTTCGTCCCGACCTAGACCGGCCAGCGGCTGAAACCGCCACGGCGCCGGGTCTACCCACGCGGCGCCTTCGATGCCGTGCTCCAAGGCGTAGTTTTCCAGCCGGTCGGCCTCATCCCGGCTGACCGGCATCAAGTCGGTCTTCAGACAGCGGATCACCGCCTCAGTCCGCCAGCCGCCGGAACACGCTTCAATGCTTGAGCGAACGAGCTCAACCAGGGGATGGTGGGCCACCCGCTTGCGACTGTCGATGAAGTGGGGAATCCCGTAACTGGTAAAGACGGCCTTGATCAGGTCCTGGTATGCGTCAAGCCTTCGGACGATGACGGAAATGTCCCGAAACCGCCATCCCCGCTCCCGGCAAAGCCGCAAAATCTCCCGGGCCGCCGCCTCCACTTCGGCCCGGGCGTCGGCCGCGGCGACGATGCGCAAGGCAGCTTCCTGCTCCCTGGCGGAACCGGCAAAAACCTTCCCCGGCTGGACAAATGCTTCCCGCTCCAGGTGCGACAGCGCCGGGCGCCCTGCGAACCGCCGCGCAGGCCCCCCCAGCACCCGCGGCGGTTCGATCGTCAACCCGTCTTCCCGGGCCATGGCCAACAGCCGGGCATACGTCTTGCGGGTCGGGGCGAACACGTCGGTCCCGGCCTCCCCTGGACTCGCCGGATCGAGGCACAAAGCGATCTCCATCGTTTCCGCAGACCGCCATAGCGACCGCAGCACCGCCAGTTCCTGGGGGGTGAAGCCGGAAAAGCCGTCAACCCATACCCAGGCACCGCGGGCGAGCCGGCTGGCCGGAAGCTCACCGGCGGCCAAGTCCAACAGCCCGTCGGGATCGGTAAATCGGTCCGCGGTGTGCTCCTCGAAGGCCTGCACGATCAGGGCCAAGTCGTGCAGCTTGGCGGCCAGCACCGGCTCTTCGCTTTCCAGCATTCGGCCGCGCCGGGCCAGCTCCTCGGGGCTGCACCGGTACGCCCGCAGCTCGGCCATGGTGTTGGCCAGCCGGGCGATGAACCCGGGACGCCCGGCCGCCCGGGAGAGCAGCCGCAACCGGCTCCGCTGATCATGGATCAGAGCCCGGAGCATCATGCGCTTGCCCATCGCTCCGAGGCGAGGCCGGGCGGCTCCACCGGTTTCCTGCAGCACCCGGGCGGCCAGCCGTTGGAAGCTGAGCACGTGGGCCCGGTGGGTAGCCCGGACCGCCGCGTCCGACAACAGCGCCCGCTCCATCTGAAACGTGGCCTGTTCGGGTACGAGCAAAATCAGCGGCGGGCCTTCCGGTTCGTCAACAAGCCGGCGGCGGATGGCCGAAAGGCATGTCCACGTTTTTCCGGTCCCTGCCCGCCCCAACAAGAACCGGAGCTTCACCGGACACTCTCCTCCCACACCCGAGCTGGGCGCCCCCAGGCGGAAAGCTCCACCCGGTGGGCCACCAGCAAGATCTGCCGCTGCCTGGCGATAGACTCAAGGGCTTCCCGGATCCGCTCCAGACGGCCGGCGTCGCAGTTGACAAACGGATCGTCGAACAAAAGCGGCAGCGGGGCGTCCTCCGCCACCAGATCGGCGATGGCTAGTCGCAGCGCAAGATACAGCTGATCTCGGGTTCCCTGGCTCAGCTGGCCCACGGCGCACCGTTGCCCGCTAGGTTCGCCGACGGATACCCGGAATTCCTCATCCAGCATGACCCGGACCGGCCGGCCGGTGAACCGAGCGAGATACCGGCCGGCCGACTCGGCGAGGCGGCACCGGTGAGCGGCCTGGAATTCCCGAACGGCCGCCACAAGTTCTTGATGTGCCCTGGCCACCGCCGCCGCCTCCAGAGCCACCGCCTCGCGCCGGCGGATCAACTCCCGCAATTCTTCCTCGGCTTGGGCAATGTTGACGACCGGCCCGCCCGCAAGGCGGCTCTGCTCCTGCCACAGCGTCCGGAGCCGCTCCTCATCGGCCGCAAGTTCGGCCCGAAGCCGCTCCTGCTCCGTGGAAAGCCGCTCCAGCCGCTCTTCCGCCCTCGCTCCCGATTCGGCATCCTCCGGCTCGGGAAGCTCGGGATGGGCTTGACGGAGGCGCTCCATCTCCTGCAAGAAGGCGGCGGCCCCGTTGCCGGCAGCCGTCGCCAGTTCGTGCAGCTCCTCGGGGGTCTGGACGCCGTGGGCGGCCAAAAGCCCGGCCCGCTCCCCTTCCAGCCGGTCCAGCTCGTCCAATTCGAGCTGCCACTGCCGCACGCGCTCGCGCGCGGCGCTGGCGTCGCCGCCGACCGCGGCCAAAACAGGCCCCAGCTGCTCGCGCAACGACGCCGCCTCCGCCTGCCATTGCACAAGCTCGCCCCCGCTCTCCACATGCCGGACGGCCTCATCCCAGAACCCAACGGGAAGTTGATCCAAACGCTCGCCCACTTCCGCAGCAGTCGCCGCCGGGAAGCCCGCGGCCCGAAACAGCCCGGCCAGCTCGGCCCACGGGCCCGCAAGAGAGGCTGCGGGCACGCGTTCGGGAATTGCGTCGGCGCGGTTGAAGTGGCGCCGGCAAAACCCTTCGATGGAGCGGAGAAGCGCTTGAGCTTCTTCCCGGATCCGAACCCAGTCCCGGTACGCCTCTTCAACCTGCTGGCCGAACCGCTCCCGCGCCGGCCCGGTGGCCCGATCGAAGGCCGCCAGCGCTTCCCGCGCCCGGGCGGCCCGAATGGCCAACTCCCGTTCGGCTTCTTGACTGGGAACCGCCTGCCGCAGTTGCTCAAGGACAGCCGCCTGCTGCTGGCGGGCCAGGAGCCGTTCGCGCCAGGCGGCCAGCTCATGGGGCGCGGCCGTTGCCAGCGGTCCCCTGTATGATTCGTTCATGGAGCTTTGGAGCCGGTTGGCTTCTTCCTCAAGCCCCCGCACCGTTCGGACCGCATCCCGGGGCAAGGTGCCTGCGCGCACCGCCCACCCGGCGGCCAGCGCCAGCACCGCCACGGCAGCTACGGCGGCCGCGGCCGGGCTGTAGACGCCGTAGACGCCCAGGCCGGCGATGACGGCCAAGACCGCGCCGGCCACTAGGATGCCCGTCCGGCGGAGGGCCGACCGGCGCGCAGCGGCGTCCAAGCGGCGGCGAGCGTCCTTCAACTGTTCCTCGACTTGCCAGAGCCGTTCGAAGGCTTCCAGGCGGGCGTCTACCGCCTCCACGGGGTTCTCACCGAGCCCGGCCAAAGGCTCCACGTCGGCGAACGACCGGCGAAACCGGTCTTCCTCCGCCTGGTAAGTCGCCCGCTGTTCCCGGCAGCGGGCCAGTTCCAACTCCGCGGACTCGACCTCCTGCAAAAGCCGCTGGCGGGTCTTGGTGCAAGCTTGAAACAGGTGCAACTCTTCCGGAGCAGCCTGCTCGAATACGGCGTACTGGCCCGAAAGCCGCTCCTGAAGAAGCGCCAGGCGGTCCCGTTCCCCGCTGAACTCCCGCCATTCCCGGGCCAGCTGTTCGGCTTGCGCCCGCAGGCGATCGACGTCCCGTCGGGCTTGGTTCCGGGCGGCCGCGATGCGTTCCTCCAGCAACACAAGCTGCTCCAACAGCTCCCCGGTGCGCGGGTCCGCAAGGGCCATCTCCGGGAATTCCCGCTCAAGGCGCCGGCGGCCCGCATCCAGCTTGGCCTCCCGGTCCCGGACCCCCTCCCACGCCCGCAGCAGCTGAGCATACCTTTGCAGTTGATCCCGGCGCCGGGTCGCCAGCGCCCGCCACTGGCTGGCGGCGGCCAGAGCTTTCTCCACCGCTGCAAGGCGCACCCGTTGCTCCCGGGCACGTTCCTCCAGTTCCCGCACTTGAACTTGGACGGCTTGAAGCGAATCGACAGCATGCCGGCTGCCATCAATGGCCGCCCGCAATTGGGCGATATCCCGATCGAGCTTCTCGAGCAGGCCGTCCTTGCGGGCGTTGGCCCCCGTCACGCCCAAGTCCCGGCTGGCCCGGGTCAGCTGGCGCAACTCGTCCACCAGGCGATCGAGCGCTTGGCGGTACGAGGCGGTGCCGGCACCCGATATGAGCTGCTGCACCTCGTGATCCAGCACCCGCTCTTCGGGCAAGGGCTGTGCGAGCACAAAGGCGCCCAGATACAGGTCCCGCGACGCGACGCCCAGCGTTTCCCGGAGAAACCGGTCGAAACGCCCGGCCCGCCGCCGGGCCGAAGGGTTGTGCTCTTCGGAGACGATGTCTTCCCAGGAGGTGCCGGAACGGCGGCTGACCCTCACCCAATGGGTTGCAAAGTTGCGGCGAATGAGATACACCGAGCCGCCGGCCGCAAACTCCAGCTCGCCCTCAAACCGCGACGGGCCGTCCCAGTTCTGGTAGCGGGCTTGACCGAACCGTTCCGGATCCGATGAAGCGGGCAGGCCGAACAGCACGGCCAGCAGGCCCGCCAAGAGGGTGGACTTCCCCCCCTCGTTGGGAGCCACGTGCACGTTGAGCCCGGGTTCAAGCTCAAGGCGTACCCGGCCGGCGAACCGACCGAATCCGGCCAGCTCCAGCCTCCGCCAAGCGACCGAACTCACCGGGTCCGCTCCCCCAAGGCGGCCATGCCTCGCCGGAGGGCGAGCACGAGCATTTGCCGCTCGTCGGGATTCTTCGCCTGCTCGATGGCGGCCTTCATCCGGCGAACGAACTGGCCCCTCACCGTCGGTTCGGCTGCCAATCCATCGAAGGCGGCCTCATCCAGAACGGTTGTTTCATCGACGATGTCCAGGTGGTAAAAGCAGCTCCGGAGCCGGTCGGCCAGCTCGTCTGCGGCGAGGCGGGCGGGGCTGGCGCCGACGAGCCGGACCCGGACGATAGCGGAAGAATCGCCCAGTTCGCGGATGCGACCCTCGACGTCCGTTTCGTCGCGGCAAGCGCTCACATCGAGCTCCACCGTGCGCACGGGCCGGCTTCCGGCGGGTTTCCGCTCAAGTCTGGCCTGCCCGTCGCCGAGTACGGCGACGGTGAAAAACCCGACGCCCGGGTCGTCGAACCCTTTACCTTCTACGGCGCCGGGGTACACCGCCAGGCCGTTGCCCAGCGTCCGAACCACGTGCTGGTGAATATGGCCCAAAGCGACGTAATCGTAGCTGGCGGCCGCCAGGGCATCTTCCGGCAAGGGCAAGCTTCTATCGCCGGCATTCCAGCCCAACGAGCCGTGGAACACCGCGACGTGCAGGCCGGGAACATGAAGGCGCGGGAACTCCTCCACCGGCGTCCGGGTCACGCCGCCCGTGTACGCGAGCCCGTAGATGTGGATAGGCACCCCCCGCACCGAGAGTGTGCCCGCGTGAGCCGCGATGGGACTTGTCACAAGCAACCCGGGCCAGCGTAAGCCGTACTCCCGGTACACCGAGTCGTGGTATGTGATCTCATCATGATTGCCGGGAACGGTGACCACCGCCACGCCCGCTTCGACAAGGCGAGCCAAATCCGCAACGACTCGCCCCAGAAGACCAGGCTCAGGCCGGTGCGTTTCGAACAAGTCCCCGGCGATGACGACCATGTCGGCCGCGGATTCGGTCAGCACCCAGTCGACTGCCCGGGTGAGCAGGCCGTCCCGCTCCCGCTGCCGCTCGCCGGCCCGGGACCCGAGAAACCGGGGCGTCCATCCTAGATGCAGGTCGGCCAGGTGCAACACCCGCACCGGTCCGCCGGCCATTGCGGTTCTCCCTCCACCCGCCGCCCCGGCCCGGCGGCTGCCCGTTAGTCCTCCAGCAGTTCCAGCTGGCCCCCATCGACAAGGGCCAGGACGACTTGCTCAGCCCGCTCGGCCCGGGAACCGCCCGCGGCCCGGGCGCCGTAGCGCTCAGCGACGACGCGCTCCAGATGGGCCAGGTAGTCGTCGTCCTCCCCGCCCCCTTCCGAAGCGAGGAAGCCCATCTCCTTCAACGCGTCCACGATCTCCTCCGGCGTGTTGCCCAAAAGATTAGGATTGCCGGGTACCACGACCTTCACGGGCGAACCTCCTCTGCCGGCTCCGGCCGGCCCCTCAGGCTTTCGGGGCAGCGCCGGCGTCAGCCGTCTGGGACGACGCCGCGATGAGCTCGTCCAGTACCGTTGCGACCAAATCCCGGCCTTCCTCGACCGCCCGGCGCAAGCCTTCGTCGCCGAAGCCGTCAACAAACATCTTCTTTAAGTAGATGTCGATTTCGTCCATGATCAGCGCCCGCACCGTCCGGAGTTCCATTTCCGGCTTGTAGCGGTTTTGGTCCAAGACCCAGACGGCCATGGACATGACCCGGTGGAGGCCCTTCCGGACGACGGGATCGTCGCTGTTGCGGCGCCGCTCATCCAGGGCCCCTACGACTCGAGCCCGCAGACCGGCATAATCCACCGCGCTCACCCTTTCGGATCGACCATCGAGCGGGGATCGAGAACGGCTTCCAGCTCCTCTTCGGGCAATACCTGCATGGCCCGGGCCACCTCCCGCACGGTGCGGCCGGTGTCGTACGCCTCTTTGGCGATCGCGGCCGCCCGGTCGTAGCCGATCCGGGTCGCCAGCGGCGTCACCAGCGCGAGGCTGCCTTCGATGAGAGCTTCACACCGCTTCTCGTCGGCTTCAAGGCCCTCAACGGCCTTTTCGGCGAAAGCCCGGGCCGCTTGAGCCGTGAGCCGAGCCGACTGCAGCAAGTTATACCCCATCAGCGGCAGCATGGTGTTGAGCTCCAGAACCCCCCACTGCCCGCCGATGGTGACGGCCACGTCATTGCCGCACACTTGGGCCGCAGCCTGAATGACCATCTCGGGGATGACCGGATTCACCTTTCCGGGCATGATGGAAGAACCGGGCTGGAGGGACGGCAGCCGAAGCTCCCCGATGCCGCAACGGGGTCCCGATGCCATCCAGCGAATGTCGTTGGCGATCTTCATGAGGGAGGTCATGACTGTCCGCAAGGCGCCGCTCATGAACACCATCTTGTCCTGCGCGCCCTGGGCTTCGAAATGGTTGGCCGCCTCGACGAACTCGATGCCGGTCCGCTCGCGCAAGTGGGCGATGGCCCGGGAAGCAAACTCCGGGTGGGTGTTGATACCCGTACCAACCGCGGTACCGCCCAGCGCCAGCTCCAGCATGCCGGTCCGGGCCGCTTTGACCCGCTGCATGCCCAGTTCCACCTGGCGGGCGTATCCCGAAAATTCTTGCCCCAACCGGACGGGGGTGGCGTCTTGCAAGTGAGTGCGGCCGATCTTCAGGACCGGGGAAAACTCCTCGGCTTTGCGGGCCAGCGCGGCGCGCAAGCGCTCCAGGGCCGGCAGCACCTCCCGGTCCACCACCTCCATGATTCCGACGTGCAAGGCGGTCGGAATGACGTCGTTGCTGGACTGGCCGCGATTGACGTGGTCATTGGGGTGCACCGGATCCTTGCTGCCAATCCGGCCGCCCAGAATTTCGATGGCCCGATTGGCGATCACCTCGTTGGCGTTCATGTTGGTCGACGTGCCGGATCCGGTCTGGAAGACGTCCACAGGGAAATGCTCATCCCATTTGCCCTCGACGACTTCGTCGGCTGCCTGCTGAATCGCGCGGGCCCGCCGCTCGTCCAGCAATCCCAGCTCCAAATTCGCCCGGGCCGCCGCCCACTTGACGAGCCCCAGAGCTCGAATGAATTCCCGGGGCATGCGCAAGCCGCTGATGCGGAAGTTCTCAACCGCCCGCTGGGTTTGGGCACCGTAGTAGGCGCCTTCGGGAACCTGCACCTCCCCCATGGAATCCGTTTCGATTCGAACCGCCACTGCTCGCCGCCTCCTCCCGGATGCTGACAGCTTGTCCAAATGGTAGTTATTCACCGGGGCACGTTCTCATCCTGCCCATAAGCCGCCCATCACGTCAACCGCCGGGCCCGGAACCGCCGACCGGCCGCCAGCCGCTGGGCCAGCTCCACCAGCCAGTCCAGGTGGCCCTTGCGGGCGGCGTACTCGTAGTCCGTGCGGTACCGGTACCAAACGGTGATCACATATCCGGTCGGGGTTTGATCAGTCTGGAAGCGGTAGTCGGTGCCTTCAAGAAGTTCCTCCAGGTGGGCGGCGGCCACCAGCTTGTGGAGCGGAAACTCGATCTTGACCGAAGCCTCTTCCTCGACCGGGGGAGCCTCTCCGAGCCGGCCCAAATCCAGCTCAGTCCGGTGGTCCGTCAAGATGTCCGCCGCCCTCAGCAAGACGTCCACCGTTTCCTCACCGGAGTCGGGGATGTTCAAAAGCCATTCGTCCCGGATGGAAAAGGCCGCAAGCTCAGGGTCGTACACGAACGGCATCCGGCGCCAACCGTCGGTCAACGTTTCCAAGACGTCGAGATCGGTCCGGCTCATGTGCCTAACCAGCAACTGCCGTACCGGTTCGTCCAACGCCAGTCCCCCTCCGGCCCGGCCAGCCGGGCGGAAAGCGGCTTTCAGGTTACCGATCTTAGTGTAGCCCTAGGCGGTCCGGGTGTCGAGGGGTGCCAAACGACCCGGCGGCCACCGGCGATTGCCGCTGGGATCTATCTGAACAATCCGTTATAATGACGAGGTGGACATCGGGCGCCGGCCGGCGCCCGTGGGGAGGCCTTCTGTGTTGAGCGTGCACGTGCTTTTGGACGAAATTTTCTTCGCCACCTCGTGGCCCGTTGGCGACCAGCAGCGGGTTCTCCTGTTGCCGACCAACCGGGGATTGCATGTGGGCGACACGGTCTTTTTGCGCAATGACGACGGCGAGCTGACATGGGTGTGCGACGTGCTGGCCACCGGTGAGGTGGACGGCACCGGAGCCTGGAACGGCGAGGACCAGCCGCCGCGCCAGCGCCACGCCTTGCTGGGGTATTTGGCCCGCATCCATCCCGGGGTCGTTCCTCGAGGCTCGTCTCGTCTTGTGGCACGCTGGGTGACGCTCAACCGGCGAACCGTTCAAAGTGCCCTTCCATGGTGGGAAAAAGGCCTGCTCGTGTATCACTCCACTTTGAGATTGATCGAAGGCGTGTTGTCGCCGGAGCATGTGCACAAGGCCGCCGAACTGGGCTACCTCAACCGCCATCCCAGTGGCCACTGGGTCATCCCCCACGGCGAGGCCCGTAAGCGAATCCTCGTCCACGTCCTGGGCGCCGACCTCACCTGTGGCTTGTGCGGTGGTCCCATTTCCGCGGTTGAGGAGGCCACCCAAGATCACGTGATCCCCGTCAGCCAGGGCGGGCCCGACGCACTGGCCAACGTTCAGCTGGCTCACCGGTCGTGCAACGAGCTGAAGGGCAATGCCTTGCCGGAACAGTATCCCCCGTTTTTCCCTCGGCCCGGCGACGAAGTGGCCAGGTGGTACGATCGGGCGGCCCGCCGGGCCCGGGGCGGGCGCAACGGGCGCAACCATCGCACCCGGCTCGTCCCGGCCGCCGCGTTCCAGGTGCAACCCCGGGACGTGCCGCTGGCCGTGCTGGCCCCGGCCTCCCGGCCTTCACAGGCTGCCGCCTCGTCCCATCCCGAACCCGGCGAGCCGGAACCGGACAACCTGGCCCTGCCCGCGTTCGGCTCCGGGGAACCACCGGAACGGGCTGACCACAAGCCAGCGGTGGCCGGCGGGCAGGAAGAATCCGCCCCCGGCGCCGGGGAGCAGGAATGGCTGACGACCGTTCGAGAGGCCTGCCTGAAGGATTTGATGGCCCTTTCCCGCGAACCGAACTGGGCGGCCCGCACGGCGACCCTGCGGACGCTGGAACAGCTCCCGCGCTCCCGGGCGACCCTCGCCAAGGAGCAAGGCACGCTGCTCGCGGAAGCCCAGGGTCCCAAGGGCCGGTTCCAGCTCCTGGAATGGCAGGGCGAACACGTCCTCGTCGAAGAGCGGGGCCGCCGCCAGGCGTTGCACCTCGTCAAGATGATCTACGCCCTCTCGCCCCGCGCATACGTCTGGTACCTCAGCCGGTTCGGGCGGACAAGCCCCCTTGCGGTAGCCATGGCGCTGTCGCCCTTGTGGCAAAAGGGCACGCCCGACGAGCACGGCCGCATGCAGGTGAAAAAGAGCGGCATCCAGTTCGTGCTGGTCGTTCAGGACGAACGAGTCACCGATTGCGTCGAAGAACTGTCTCTGGCTGCGTCGTGAACGCGCCGGAACGATTCAGAAGGACACAGCAGCTGCTTGTGGAATTGTTGAAGATGGTGCATTCCCGCGGGAAGGCGAGGACCAGATATGCTCAGTGCCCATCCTGTTTCTAACCGCTCGCCGTGGCGAGCGCTTCACGACTTTTGGTTGCTGACTAAGCCGAGCATCATGCTGCTCATTCTCATCACAGGGTTCACCACCTTGCTTGTGGCATCCGAAGGCATCCCCCCCGTTTCCCTGACGCTGGCGGCGATGATCGGCATGGCGCTGGCCTCGGGCTCGGCCAACGCCCTCAACTGTTACATTGATCGGGACATCGATGCGATCATGACCCGGACCCGCAACCGGCCGCTGCCTGCCGGTCGCCTCGCGCCCTCCCAGGCGCTGGTGTTCGGCATCGTCCTGGGAATCGGAGCGTTCGCCGTTTTGGCGGCCCACGCGAACTTGCTGAGCGCGTCCATCGCCTTGGGAGGCATTTTGTTTTACGTGCTGGTGTACACTCTCGGGCTCAAGCGGCGGACACCGCAAAACATCGTTATCGGCGGAGCGGCGGGGGCTGTTCCTCCCCTCATCGCCTGGGCGGCGGTAACCGGCACGGTGGAGTGGCCGGCGGTGCTGCTTTTCGCCATCATCTTTCTCTGGACTCCTCCCCACTTCTGGTCGCTGGCGCTGCTCAGCTCGGCGGACTACGATCGGGCCGGCGTGCCCATGATGCCCGTTGTTCGGGGCGAGGAGGAAACCCGCCGGCAGATCGTTGCGTATGCAGCCCTGCTCATTCCGGCCACCGCCGGCATGTACCTGGTCGGATTTTCGGGGCTGTTCTTCCTCATCTCCGGGCTCGCTCTCGGCTTCGTGTTCCTGTGGAAGTCGTGGAATCTCCTGCGGACCCGGACCCGGGAAGCCGCGAAAGACGTCTTCCTGTTTTCCGTGTACTACTTGGGCCTGGTGTTTCTCGCCCTAGTCATTGATCGTCTTGTCCTGTGACACCCTGTCCTCTGGAGGCGAACCGTTTCCCATGTCCATCTTGACCGCCGTCGCCCATACGGTCCGGGCTCTCGCCGCGGATGCCGTGGAACAAGCCCGCTCGGGCCATCCCGGCCTGCCCTTGGGGTGTGCGGAGATCGGCGCGGTGTTGTTTGGCCAAGTGTTGCGCCACGACCCGTCCTCGCCCCGCTGGCCTAATCGGGACCGGTTTATTCTGTCCGCAGGCCATGGCTCCATGTTGCTCTACGCGTTGTTGCACCTCTCCGGCTACGACGTGCCGATGGAGGAGTTGCGCCGCTTTCGCCAGCTGGGATCTAGAACCCCCGGGCATCCCGAGTACGGCGTTACGCCGGGCGTTGAGACGACCACCGGGCCCCTGGGACAAGGATTGGGCAACGCGGTGGGTATGGCGCTGGCCGAGGCGTTGTTGGCCCAGCGGTTCAACCGGCCGGGATATCCCATCGTCGACCATCACACGTTCGTGCTGGCTAGCGACGGAGACATGATGGAGGGCGTCGCGGCCGAAGCGGCTTCCCTGGCCGGCCACTTGCGCCTTGGGAAGCTTATCGTCATCTACGACGCCAACCGGATCAGCATCGACGGGTCCACGGATCTGACGTTTACCGAGTCGGTAGCCGACCGCTTCCGTGCCTACGGATGGGCAGTGGAGACCGTGGACGGCCACGACGCCCAGGCTGTCGCGGCGAGCCTCTCGCGGGCCCGCAATACCCAGGACCGTCCTACCCTCATCGTGGCCCACACCCGCATCGCGCGCCACAGCCCCAAGGAAGGCAGCGCGGAGTCCCACGGAGCACCGTTGGGCGAAGAGGCGGTCCGGGCGTTGAAAGAAGCCATTGGCTTTCCGCCTCAGCCGTTTTACGTGCCGCCGGAGGTCGCTGCCTACTTCGCCGGCAAGCGTCGGGCATGGCAGCGGGCCCGCCGGGAGTGGGAGGAGATGTTCGCCGCCTGGTCCCAGGAATACCCGGACTTGCGCCGGCAGTGGGATGAAGCCCACGAGTTGCTCTTGCCCAACGGGCTTGAGCAAGAGCTGGCCGAGCTGGACGCGGACAAGCCGATGGCGACCCGGCAAGCCAGCGGCCGGGCGCTGCAGGTGGTGGCCGCCCGGGTTCCGTACCTGGTGGGCGGTTCGGCGGACCTCACCCCTTCCAACAACTCGGACATCAAAGGGGCCCGCGCCGTTGCGGCGGGCCAGTGGGACGGCCGTAACATCCACTTCGGCGTCCGGGAGCACGGGATGGGCGCCATCGCGAACGGCATGGCCCTTCACGGAGGCGTAAGGCCGTATGCGGCCACATTCCTCGTCTTCTCAGACTACATGCGTCCCGCGGTGCGCATGAGCGCGCTGATGAAGCTGCCGGTCATTTATCTGTTCACCCACGACTCGGTGTACCTCGGGGAGGATGGCCCCACCCATCAGCCCATCGAACAGCTCGAATCGTTGCGGCTCATTCCCAACCTCCGGGTGTACCGGCCCGCAACCGCCAAGGAGACAGCCCTGGCCTGGTGGCACGCATTGCGCCGCCTCGACGGCCCGACGGCGCTGGCCTTAAGCCGCCAAAAGCTTCCCCCGCTTCCCGGCGCCGCTACCGACGAAGCGTCCTTTGCCCGCGGCGGGTACGTCATCCGTCCCGAATCGGGCGGAGCAGCGGTCCGATTGGTGTTGGTAGCTACCGGGAGCGAGGTGGCCACCGCCTGGACTGTGGCTGAGCGGCTAGAGGAACAAGGATACCCGGTGAGGGTCGTTTCCGTGCCGTGCCGGGAAGTGTTCCTTGAGCAGCCCGAGTCGTACCGGGACGCGGTGCTCGGGGGCGACGGCGCCCGCCGGCTTATCGTCGAGGCAGGCGCTGGGGCGGGATGGTATCGCCTTGCCCGGCCAGGTGACCGAGTTGTTTCGCTGGAGCGGTTCGGAGAAAGCGGGCCCGGGTCGCAAGTCGCGGAAAAGTTGGGCATCGGCATCGAAGGGGTGCTGGCCGCGGCCAAAGCGCTGCTCGCGGCCAAGTGACAACCAGGGTCCGGCACGGTTCGAAGGAAACCGTGCCGGATCGCTAAAGCAAACCGCCCCGGCTGTCTCCGGCTACGGCCGGCGGGTCACCCGGTCCGCGGATGATCTCCCAGGCCCGCTGGGCCCGTTCGAAGGCAGCGGATAGCGACCGGCCGACAGTCGTGATGTGGCCCATCTTCCGATCGCGCCGGGCGCCCTTTTTTCCGTACAGGTGCAAATGGACGCCGTCGATGGCCAGCAGCTTGTCCGTCGCAGCCAAGAGCGGGCCTACGTGCTGTCCCAGCACGTTGATCATGACCGCCGGATGAAGGAGTTCCACCGACCCCAGCGGCAAGTTGCATACGGTGCGCACGTGCTGCTCGAACTGGGAGGTGGCGCACGCGTCGAGCGTATAATGCCCCGAGTTATGGGGACGCGGGGCAAACTCGTTGACGAACAGCCGGCCGTCACCGGTCAAGAACATCTCTACTCCCAGCACGCCCACCGCCTGCAATTCCTCGGCCAATCGCACCGCCAGGCGGCGGGCTTCGTCCGCATGGGCCTCGTCCACCCGGGCGGGAACGATGGACGCGTGCAAAATGTGGCGATGGTGCACGTTTTCTGTGACGGGAAAGGCCGCGATGGCCCCGCGGGCATTGCGAGCCACGATGACCGACAATTCCTTGACAAAGGGCACGGCTGCCTCCAGAATGAGCCGGCCGGTGCCAGGCCCAGCCGGCGTTCCCAGCCGCTCCCATGCCCGGTCCAGATCGCCGGGGCCCTCAATCCAATGCTGTCCTTTGCCGTCATAGCCTCCCGTAGCCGTCTTCAGCACGCACGGAAAGCCGATGACCTCCACCGCCTGTACGAGCTCCGGCCACGTCTCGACCGGGTAAAAATCCGTTACCGGCAATCCCAGCGCGCGAAACGTCTGCTTCTCCCGAATCCGGTCCTGGGCCGCGCGGAGCACCGAAGACGCTGGCCGCACGACGGTCTCCCGCTCCAGCGCGTGCGCGACAGCAGCGGCCACATTCTCAAACTCGTACGTCACAACGTCCGCCTGGGAGGCGAGCTTTCGGGCCGCGGTGACGTCGTCGAACGCGGCGACTACAGCCGAGTCGGCGACTTGCGCGGCCGGCGAGTCCGGCGTTGGGTCCAGCACCGCAATCCGGTAGCCCATGCGCCGCGCGGCCATCGCGGTCATTCGACCCAGCTGTCCTCCGCCCAAAATGCCGATGGTGCTGCCAGGCCCAAAAAATGCGGCAGTCTCCGCCCGCGCTGCCCGGCGAGCTCGGCCGTCGGATCCGGCAGCCCCGGCGTCTGCGGCAGCGGGCCGCCCTGTCATAGGAGCTCGCCGCCTTCCAGGACGTCCTGCCGCATCTTCTCCCGCCGCGCGCGCAACCTGTCCCGGATCTCCGGATACTTGTTCGCGAGAATGCTCGCGGCCAGCAATCCCGCATTGATCGCGCCGGCCCGCCCGATGGCTACGGTGGCCACGGGTACACCAGCGGGCATCTGCACGATGGAGAGCAGCGAATCGAGCCCCCGCAGCGCCTTCGATTCGACCGGCACGCCGATGACCGGCAACGTCGTCTTGGCAGCGGTCATGCCGGGCAGGTGGGCGGCCCCACCTGCACCGGCGATGATCACTTCCAATCCTCGCCCCTCGGCCGTGGCGGCGTACTCGAACATCCGGTCCGGCGTCCGATGAGCCGACACCACCGCCGTTTCATACGGAATGCCCAGCTCCTGCAGCACTTCCGCCGCGGCCCGCATCGTTTCCCAGTCGGACCGGCTGCCCATGATCACCCCCACCAGCGGGTTGGTCATCGGTGCCCTCCTCCCCGAAGCTTGAGGTAAAACCGCGCGCGAATGTCGTCCGTCGACGGGACATCCTGCTCCGTTTGCTGCCAAACGTCCTGCTCTTCATGCATCAGGTACAGGGCGAAATGGGATGCATAGTCGTAGTCCACATACACTTCCCCATCCCGTACGAGCTGCCGGGCCAGCTGGGGAAAGACCCGTGTCCAAAGCGTGCGCCCGTCCAGCGACGCCCATCCCTTTCCCGCCGGCGAGGTGTCCTGAGTTCACACGTTGAACCGGAAGTGGACGATCTCGCCGTCCTGAATGAGATAATCCTTTCCCTCGATCCGCAGCAAGCCCTTCTCTTTCAGCGCGGTTAAGCTTCCTTCCCGCACCACATCGTCGAAGCAAGCCACTTCGGCCCGGATGAAGCCCCGCTCGATATCGGAGTGGATGACGCCGGCCGCTTCCCGCGCGGTGGCGCCCCGCCGAACGGTCCACGCCCGCACCTCGTCGCTGCCGACGGTGAAAAACGAGATCAGATCCAACGCTTCGTAAGCCGACCGGGCCAGGCGGGCGATGCCCGGCTCGGCCAGGCCGATGTCCTCCAGGAACTCCGCGCGCTCTTCCGGCGGCAGCTCCTCGATCTCCGCCTCGATGAGCGCCGCCACCTCGACCAAGGGCGCTTCCTGCTCCGAGGCCCAAGCTGAGAGCTCCTCGCGGCCGGCATACGTTCCGGCCCGCAACTGATCGTCGTCCACGTTGACGGCTATCGCGACGGGCTTGGCCGTCAGGAAGGAGTAGGGCTTGAGCAACGCCCGCTCACCGGGGGAAAAGTCCATGGACCGGACCGGACGCCCCGCCTCCAGGTGGGGCCGCATCCGTTCAAACAACCGGACTTCCTCATCGTGGCGGAGGCCCTTCTTGCGGGCTTCGGCCAGCCGCTCCAGCCGGGTTTCCACAAGCGACCAGTCCATCAGCAAAAATTCTTCCCACAAAAGCTGCGCATCCCGCAGCGGGTCGACGCTTCCGAGCGGGTGGGGCACGTGGGGCGCCTCAAAGGCCCGCACCACTTGCACGATCGCTTCGAGGGGACGCAAGGCTTCGGCCAGCTCCCGGGCCGCTTGGTTCCCGCCGCCCGGAGCGTGCTTGGCCGGGGTGAGCCCCGGCAGTTCGGTGCACTCCAGCTGCGCGTACACCGTGCGCCGCGGTTGGAAAATGGCGCTCAGCTGGTCGACCCGGGAGTCGGGCACCGGCGCTGCCCCGATGCGCGCCTTACCCGGACCACCGGCCTGACCTCGGGTCAAAAGGCGCAATAAGGTCGACTTGCCGGATCCGGGCAAGCCGATGAGACCGATCTTCATCGATTCGCCGGCTCCTCCGGGTCGGCCGAATCGAGGAACGCTGTAAACGTCTCCAACTTGTTGGGCCCTCGAAACGCCTCCCGCGGCAGCGTGCCCGACCGGGCATGACCTTTCTGAAAGGCGTCGGACCGGGTCCACGCCTCGAACGCCTCGCGAGACTCCCACATGGTCAACACGACGTACGGGTCTTCGGGCCGGTCGGGCCGCAAGACCAAGTTTCGGATGAATCCCGGCATTTTGTCCACCTCACCCGCCCTGCTCCGGAAGCGCTCTTCAAACGCTTGCGCGAACTCGGGCTGGACGGGGATACGGTTCATGACTACATACACAGCTCCCACCTCCAACGGCATTGGCCAAGGGATCTTCGGCTCAGGACCCGGCGAGTCCTGTTCGGGTAGGACGCTGGCGACGGAAGTTCCCTTGTTGCCGGGGCTTGAGCCAACCCCGCTACGCCCCGTTGAGCGACCCGGGCTGCGTATGCCGCCGTCGGAAATGGTGTGCCAGGAAGCGGAACGCCATGCGCCGCCGGGTTTCGACGGGCCGTCCCCTATTGCCGCTCGACGCGGCCGCGGACGATGAGGGCCGCCTCAAACCCGAGCCGGATCTCAGGTCCTGTAGCGGTCATCGACGCCCGGAACGTCACGGCCCGCCGGGCTTCACCGTCAAGCCAGTGTTGGACACCCACGGCGACAGTAGTTGCAGGAAAGGCGCGCCCGTCAGGCCAAAACACGTGAGCCGCCTCGGCAGTCAAACTCGATCGGTCGTTTGCGACAAACCCAGCCGATAGGGCCACCCCCGTCCCGAGCCGTTCATTGCGGTCCGCCAGCACAGACAGTTCGGCTGCAAGCACCAGCGGGTCGCGCACGCGACTGACCGACAGCCGGGCGTCGATTCGAGGCACCGCACCTCCTACCCAGTCGAGCTCCAAACGAGGATCCCAGCCGCTGCCAGGAGCGAGGCGCCAGCCGGCTCCCACGCTCCCGGCTGTTCGGGCACTACTCCATTCCCACCGGCCTCCGGGCCCATCGGCAGCCGCGATCCGGTATGATGATATCGCTTGGGTCTGTCCCACTCGCACCGATAATCGGCTCGTAAGACCGTAACGAAGCAGAAGTTCGGCTGAAAAGTCATATTGGGAATGAAGGGCCGGTCCCCGATCGCCAGGAAGCGCTATCGGCCATCCGGCCGGCACGGCGGCCAAGGAAAGCTCCAATGTGTACTGTCCCGGGGCGTCGTTGTGCCGCTGGAGGGGATCCAGCGGCGGAGGGTGCTGAGCAACAGCATGGCCCCCGGCCACTGTCACGATGATGGCCGCCACGAGCGCGGGAAAAAGAGCGTCTCCGGTCAACCCCAGGAGTCCATGAAGCTTCGCGCGGCAACTGGAGCGAATCACGGCCACATCCTCCCGAGGAAGTCCAGCTGGGCCAAGCGGGCGTTGGCCCATGCGACGACTTCGGCCTGGCGGGCCCGGGCCGTCGCCTCCTGGTCGCCGGCCGGAAGCGGAACAAGAATTACGCCGTCAAATCCTTTGTCCGCGATCAGCTCGTGCCAGCGCACGACCCGGCGCCCCCAGGACGGATCGGCCACCACGGCGTAGTCGCCCGTGGATCCGACGATCACGATGTAATGCAGCTCGGGAGCGGTCACGTGCGCGATAACCGGCAGCCCGCCCCGGAGGAAATACTCCCGCAGCCCGGGGACCGACACCCGGTACCCTCGAACCGGTAACCCGAAAGTCTCCATAGCGCGCTGAAGGGCGAGGGCTGAGATGCCCTCCTCCGGATCCCGCCCGCTGGCCCGCATGGCCCCCGCGGCCAGCCGGAGCACGTCTGCCTCCGTCACGGGCATGGCAAAAAACTGAGACAATAACGTCGCCACCGCGGCCGGCCCGCACGTGTACCAGGCGGTCTGAGCGATCACACCCGTATAGCGCAACGCCCGGTAGTTAAGCGGCGCTGCCTGTATCGCTCCGCTAGAGAAAAGCAGCAGGATGGGCAATGACCAGCCGACCATCAGGCGCCGACACCACGCACTCCATTGCACACGATCCCCAATGAGCTGAACCGTGTCCCGTCCCTGCTGAGCTGTGCTGCTCGTCATCATCATCACCCTCCGGTTACACGCGGTCCCTGTGCCTCGGTTATACCGTTCCGGTGGCCAGAGGGCGAACCGCAAAGCGCGGTATGTTCTCCTCCCAACCTACATGCACTTCGTCCGAACCGAGGTCCAGGCAATACTTCGCCTGCAGGCCCCACCGGGGCAGGAATTTGGGTACAACAGGGAAAACTCAACACAACGGAATACCGGGTACACCTGCCATCGGTGAAACGTGACGGAGGGACGGGACTAGCAGATGACACCCACATCCAGTGTGTTCGTGCACTACACCGTATTTCGCCGCAAGGAGAACCGTCTGCCGCTAGGTGAGCGGTTCACGCAGGCCTGCACGGAGTGGGAGCAGATCCTGGCCGCTGCCCAACCCGAGGTGCAGGTGAGGGGTATCTACTCCACGGTCGGGTTTCGGGCGGACAGCGATCTGATGTTATGGACGATCTCGAAATCGCCAGATGCGCTACAACGACTAACGGTGCGCCTGCGCGCGAGTGAACTGGGGCAGGGCCTAGACATGAGCTGGGCCTTCATGGGGGTGCACCGGCCGGCCGAGTTTGCCCCGGATCACATCCCAGCTTTCATCAAGGGCACACCGCCAGCGCGCTACATCTCTGTATACCCCTTCGTGCGCAGGGAGGAGTGGTATTTGTTGCCACCGGCCGAACGCGGCCGGCTGCTGCGGGAGCACGGCGCACTGGGTAAGGACTTCGGCGATGTGCTCACCAACACGACGCAAGCCTTTGGCCTCGGCGATTTTGAATGGTTGCTCGCGTTCGAATCGGACCGTCTCGAACGCATCGTCGACATGATCCGCCACCTCCGGGCCGCCGAGGCTCGCCGATACACGAAGGTCGAGATCCCATTCATTACCGGTATCCGCAAGCCTTTAACTGAGGTCGTGGCAGACCTGGCCTAGAACGAACCCGAAGCGCCGACCGAATGGGCACCGGAGAGCGGAGTTGGTCGCCGCTCCCCGGTGCCCATTTAACTGCTACTTCAAACACGCTTGACCGTTTCTCACAACCCGAGCAATGTTCGGCCCTGCTCCAACTCAGCGAGCAACCCGTCAAACTCCTCAGTGTCCGCCTCTGCTTCCTCAAAGCCCTCAAGTAGGCTCTCCAACGCTTCGCTGATCCGCCCATGCACATCGGGCACAATCAGCTCAAATAGCCGCCGCAGGTTCTCATGATAGTAAAAATCTGCCAGCATCACCCGCTCCCAGGCAAGGTCGACCTGACCGGCCTCATAGGCGGCCTGCGCTTTCCGAACAGCAGACGTGACCACGTCGGCAACCCGGCCAAGTTCACGCTCGGGATAAAGATACGCGTTTGCTACGACCTCCAGGGTAGAGACCAGCTGGCGCCCGGGATCCTCACCGGCCTCCGGATCCGCCCCTTCGAGGTCAGGGGGCACAGGGCTGGGGAACAACTCCGCCAGGCGCTGCAAGGCGTCCTCAATTTCAAAAGCCTGTTCGGTCGATGCCAATGGCCTGAGCTGTTGCCACAGCTCCCGAACACGCTGCAGGGCCGCCCAACCGTTGGGATACTCCCACAGTTCTTCCTCGACCGCGTCCTCATACGCCTCGGCCACGCCGTCATCGTTCAGCACTAGCTTCGCCACTACGGCCGCCACGAACTCGGGCCGCGCCGCCATCTCACCGGGCACCAACGCCGCGTCGGCTCGCCAAGTCAACTCCCGGGCACGGGCAATGGCTTCCTTAAGCGCGTCGCTGTCGTCAGTTTCGGCCACCTCGATCACTTCCTCGAGGGCTTCTTCCAAAGCATGGGCCAACGGGGCATCGGACGCGGCCAGACTCCCCTTGAAGCGAGGTAAGTCCTCTTCCACGAGATCCTCCGCTTCCTCCAGCAGCTCTTCCGGAACGTCGTCAAAAGCGGCCAACGCGGCCAGGCGGACGTTCATGATTTCAATGGCATACGTGTGCCAAAGCTCGACTGTATGGTCGAAAAAGGGGTTGTGCGCGTATTGGGCATGAGCGACCGTACCGCTCAGCGCGAAAATAGCCAACAATGCTCCGGTCAGCCACGGGTGCTTGATGATCGTTTTAATCATTGGGAACAACCCCAACCTCCACCGAGTGCGGACCGCGTCCGACGCTAATGTTATTGACTACACACAGGCAGCTCACGTCGATGACCGAGACGCTGTCCGACAGACCGTTGGCCGTATACACCTTCTTCCCGTCGGGCGACACCGTAATTCCCCACGGGCGCCGCCCCATCCGCTCCTTGATCACGTGAATGACCTGGTTGGTCTCGGTATCGATGACGTACACCGCGCTCGTTCCACCGCCGGCCACAAAGAGAAGCTTGCCATCAGGAGTCAACTCCAACTCCACGGGCCGGGAATCAAGGCCGAGCGAAATTGTGTCAATCACCTGGTGACTGGACACATCAACGACGGACACCGTGCCTCCGATCTCCGCCGAAACGTAGGCCCGCCGGCCGTCCGGGGAAAAGATTAGGTCACGAGGTCGGTTACCGACGAGGAAGTATCGCACAAGCCGCCGCTCCTGGGCGTCGATGACAGCGACGGTGTGGCTTGTCTCAGCGGTCACGTATACCCAACGACCGTCAGGGCTCACGCCGACACCTTCGGGTTCGACGCCCACCCGCCACTCGCCGATCATTTCCCCGCTCGTCAAGTCATACCCCGTCGCCATGGCAGCATTCTCGTTTGCCGCCCAAACCTGGGTCCCATCAGGGCTGATATCGACCCGCTCCGGGTTGGTACCGACCCAGTACTCGGCAACGACCGAGTTCGTCGATACGTCGATGGCGATAATGCGATCATCGGGCGTTTCCAAGACCGGGAAGAAGTCACTCTGGGCGACGTAAATGATCCGACCGTCCGGGCTGACGGCCATGCCGCGCGGGCGTACGTCTCCCGGACGACCGTTGAGGGGAATCGTGTCGATTACCTGTTCGGTGGCAGCATCGATGACGGTGACATCGGCACCGTATTCATTCGACACATAGATTCTGTACGATTCCTCAGCGGAAACGGGCAGTGCGCCGAACAAGAGGGCCAGCCCGGCAAGGGCAGCCACAAGACCGCGCATCATGGCTCGCGCCACGTCCTCCCATCCTCTCCATCTCGACAGAATATCGAACAGAAACGATCGACCATGAGTCCCCGAGTCATGCGGCAGATGTGTATGCACCTGTATTCTCGTGCATCACCTCCCTTACGCCTGTCGCTTCAGACAACGGTACGGGAAGTCGTTCCGGAGGCCAGCGCGGGTATCCTTAGTTCGCCCGCGAAAATCGACAGGCGCTGTCGTTCTGCAAATCGCCCAACTGGTCCAGCCGCTCGACGGGGTCCGTGCCGGGCATGTAGATGGCGGGCAGCTCACCGACGAGGGATGCCAGCTCCACCTCATCTCTGACTGCATGTCCGAGCTCCCGTTCCTGGTCGACGCGCACGAGATACAGCGACTGGCGCAGCTGATGATCCCAAGGGCGAAAGGAGGTCCCGATCCCTTTCCAGACATCGAACACCGCGTGCGGACTTTCCAGATACCGGCGCAGAGAGTCGACCGCCGTCGCACCGCCGAACATGGCGCTCTCAAACAAGATCTTGAGGCTCGCGTAGGCGGCCCATGCAGGAGGATCCATCGGTGCCCGCCACTGCTCGATGAATCTGGCATTAAGCTCGCGCGCCCCGTATCGATCTAAGGTGGTTTCCCACAACGTAGCCCGGTAGCCGGCGTCCACCCTCTGGGCCCGCTCCTGCAATATTCGAAAAAACAACCGGGTTTGGGTGGCCGGATGGGGAAACCCGGTGACACGGGCGCTGAGTCCGGTCGCGTCGTACTGCTGCACGAAGGACAGCTGATCCCCGGCGCTGGTCAACAACACGACGACATCCGGGTTAGCGCGCTGGATCGAATCGAACACAGTCCCGTAATCGGCTTGGTACGGCTCAACGGCCGATCTGCCCACTTCGCGCACCCCGAAATGTCGTTCGGTGATGGCTTTGCGCGCTCGTCGATACAGCATGCGGCCCTCATCGGAATCCTCGTGGACGAGGAACCACCGGCGGTGGGCTGCTCTGACCAACCAGCCCGCCAGGGCGTCCAGGTACATCGCCGCGCTGGCCTCCACATGGAACGTGTTGGGATGACACTCCGCTCCCCGTAACGCGTCGCTGGCAGAACCGATGTTGAAGAATACCACGCCCTGGTCCGCGGCGGCCCGCATGAGCGCCCGAGCTTGTTCATCGCCAAAGCCGCCGACAATGGCGTACACACCTTCCTCCCTCACCAGCCGGTGTACCGCTTGTCTGGCGGCTGCCGCATCGGGCACAGTGATGGTGACCGCACGGAAATCCATCCCGAGCATCTCGGCGTTGAAGCCGATCTCGTCGCTAGCCATCTGGGCGCCCCGCTCGGCGGAGCGGCTGACCGCGTCCGACAAGACATGCTCAAGCTCCGTGGCACCCGTAGGCTCGGGCAAAACAACGCCCACGCGCATCGGTTCGGTGAAAACACCCTGGCCCACTGCCTTCCGGGCTACTCCCAATTGGGCCAGCAGCGCCGCTCCGCTCAAGGCGAGGAACCGTCGACGGGTCCAACGCACCTGTTGCATCTCATCCTCACTCCCAGCCCCGATGCAACGATCTCTTGTCACCTACTTGATCCGCGTCGCCCCCATGGCACGGGAAGCGGCCACCACTCCGACGACAGGCAGCACCACTGCTATAGCCAAATCGGCCAACAGCGGCAACTGCTGAAACCGGAGTAGGACGCAGCGAAGCAGATCCAGTTCGTAGCTTATTGGGTTTAGATACACTAGTGCCTGGATCCAGCCCGGCAGCTGCACGACCCAGCCTCCACCAACCGCGTGGATTCCGAGCCGTCGCAGCTCGGCCCGCAACGCGTCGGGTATATCCAGGAATCCAACGCCACCGATAATGCCCTTCAGGGGAAAAATGGAACCGGACAGGAAATACAACGGCTGAATGATGCCGTTGGAAATGCTGCCAAACCCCTCAAACGTCTTCATGCGGGACGCGATAATAACCCCCAAAGCGGTGACCAGTAGCCCCATGGAAAACATGACGAGCCACGCCAGCAGTACACTGATCAGGGTCAAGCGGACTCCCACGATGGGAGCGAACAGCAATGGAATCGTTCCCTGAACGAGGGCCACTGATGCCCCTCCCAGCAGCTTGCCCAAGGCCACTGACAGCATCGGCGCAGGCGATACTAGAACCTCCCGGAGAACGCCCACTTCACGATCCCACACTAGGGCGATGGCCGACTGCAACGAGGCAAACAGCACGTTGAGCGTAATAACCCCGGGCAGAATGTATTGGGCATAGGTGTAACCTTCAATCTCGCGCAACGCCGCTCCCAAGCCGAAACCTAAGATGAGCAGCCACAGCACTGTCCTGGACAATGCGCCAAAGGGCTGGGAACGGTCCCGTACGTACCGGCGCATTTCCCGGCGCCACATGATCGCGATCACCCCGGCGTCCAGTACAGGCTGCCGCTTCGCCGTCTTAAGGCTCGTCATCGCGTCATTTCCCCTCCCCGCCGGGCGAAGCCGAGTAGCCGATCGCGGGGTGTTGCCGAATCATCTCGCAGCTGGCGTCCGGTCAGCTCCAGAAACACGTCCTCCAGGCTGCACTCGGTCGTTCCCAACACTCGATCTTTCAAAACGTGCGGCTCACCGATGGCGACGAGCTTGCCCGCATCGATGATGCCGACCCGATCACTGGACTCGGCCTCCTCAAGATAGTGGGTGGTCATGAACACCGTCAGACCCTCTCGCCGCAACCCCGTAATCCTGTCCCACAAGTGGCGGCGACCCTGGGGATCGAGTCCCAATGTCGGTTCGTCGAGAAACAATACCCGGGGGGCGTGCATCAACGCCCGCGCCAATTCGAGCCTGCGCTTCATGCCGCCCGAGAAGGTTCGTACGGCGCGATGCGCACTACGGTCGAGGCCGGCCCAAGCAAGGGCCTGATCGATTCGGCGCCGCATCTCGGACCGGGGAATGCGGTACAACACCGCGTGAAACTCCAGGTTCTCCCATGCCGTAAGGCGATCGTCCAAGGCCGGCTCCTGAAAGACGACACCGATTTTGGCGCGTACTTCAGATTGTTGGGCGATCACGTCATAGCCGAGTACGCGGGCCCGGCCCGCGGACGGCTTAATCAACGTCGTAAGGATGTTAAAGGTGGTCGTCTTGCCCGCTCCGTTTGGCCCCAGGAGGGCAAACAGCTCCCCTCGTTGGACCTGAAACGAAACTTCGTCCACGGCCCGCACAGTGCCAAAAAGATGGACCAACGCTTCACATTCGATAACGGTCATCCATCGATCGCCTTCTTCGCTACCGCATTCTCAAGTAGCTGCACCGCTTTGCGGGACAGAGCCCAGACGCGGGCGTCTTCCAAATCGCGGGGCCGGGAGAGCAGCTCGTTGACCCGCAACTCCGCAACAATTTGCCCCGGGCTCGACGTCATAACGACCACCCGATCCGCCAAATAAACGGCTTCCAGCGGATTATGGGTCACAAACAATACGGTACAGGCCCGCTCCATCCATAGACGGACGAGCTCATCCCGCATCCGCATCGCGGTCAACTCGTCAAGGGCACTGAGCGGCTCGTCCATGAGCAAGACCTCAGGTTCTATGATCAACGCCCGCGCCAACCCGACGCGCTGCTGCATACCGACGGAGAGCTGCCCTGGGTAATAATTCTCAAACCCGGCCAACCCGACCCGTTCGATCCACTGGGCGATGCGCTGCCCCAACTGGGATTCGCTCAAATTCCCCCGGTCCAACACAAAGCGCAGGTTTTGCCAAACGGTCAGCCACGGAAGCAGGCGCGCCTCCTGGAACACATACCCGATCCGTGGTCGTTCGGTGCTCGCTACCAACGCTCCTGATCGAACAAAGCTCAGGTCGCCTTCGTACTCGCCGTCCAGTCCGCTGACAATGTTTAGCAACGTGGTCTTGCCGCATCCCGACGGGCCTAGCAGACACACAAATTCGCCATCCTCGACCTCGAGGTTCACCGACTGTAAAGCAACCTGCCGTCCCGTTCCATGAGGTAACGGATACGATTTGGTAATCCCCCGGGAAACGATGCGTGCCACGCTTCGCCTCATCCGATCCAAGTCATAGGAGTGCGACGCCAACGAAAGGCGTACCGCTCCCACGCTGCCATGATTACGTAGTCCACCACGGCGAGCACCACGATCATTACGAGGCCATACGCGAGAATCCCCCGCATATCAAACATCTGAAAGTAGAACGAGATCTGGTAGCCCACGCCGTTGGTGCGCCCCATCAACTCAGCGAAGACAACCATTTTCCATGCAAGGGACATCGCAGCTCGCCCGGTACCCGCCAGGTAGGGGAACAGTTGTGGCGCCACCACCTTTTGAACGATCACAGCCGCCGGGCGTCGAAACGCCCGGGCCATCTCGACCAGCTTCGGATCGAGCGCTCGGGCTCCTTCTCGCACCTGTGCTACCACCGTTGGTACAACGACAGCGGCAATGGCAGTAATGGCGGCCGTTTCGTTTAACCCGATTAGGATGTACGCTCCTACGATGACCACAATGCGGGGAATGGACAGGCCTGACACCAGCCACGCACCTAGCAGCCGATCGGCTGCGCGTGAGACTCCCATCAAGAGTCCGACAGCGACGCCAATTCCCATAGCAAGGGCAAAGGAAACCAACACCCGTTGGATGGTGGCAGACACATGCATGAGGAGGCGGCCGCGCTCCCACTCCTGCCACAGAAACTGCAATGTCTCGCTCGGTCCTGGCAAGACACGCGCCGGCAGAACGCAGGAAGCAAGCAACCACGCCCCCAACAGCGACAGCAGCGATATCGCGCTCAGAACCGTGGCGTTGGGCCCCGTTGCCCGACGCCACGGCACGGCGACTTGTACCGCTCGAACGCTGTCTACCGGTGTGCCAGTCGTCCGTTCCGTTTGCAACACGCCATACACATCCCCAGACACCCGGCACGCCTGCCGAACTGCTCCGAGCCCGGCGCTGCCACTCACCGCTTGTGCGGGCATTCATGGCGCCGCAGAGGCGACACCCATTGGTCTACCAAAATCGGTACAGGCTGCGTGAAAACGTCGCCCAGCTGCAGTGTTAAAAAGCGAACTCCGTGCTGTACGCATCCGGATCCAACCGCTCGATCCCGACCAGATCGGAACCGGCTACGGCCACCAGTTGCTCGACGAGTTCCACAAGGCCCCGGACGATCTCGGAATTCCACTGGCTGGGCAAAGACAGCTCCCACCGTTGCCGGACAGCAGCCATCAACGACGGATCCGGCAGCGAGTACAGCCCCTCATCCAGGATGATTTCCCAAATGCCATCGTCCGTCTTCATCCGCGCCACTGCCATGTCCATTGCTCTGAGAAACTTGGCCACCGCCTGCCGGTCTGCGCCGTCGTGTGCAAGAATGATGAGATTTGGCAATTCCGATGACATGCCCAGTTCGCGCAGCATCTCGTGGACGGATATCACCTCACGAAACTCTCCGCTGCCCACCATCCGGGCGACAAAGTGCCAAAACGGCAAGGCGGCATCCATCTCTCCACGCAGGAGAAGCTGCGTCATCAACGGTGGCGCAGCTGAGATGGTCTGGCTGTCAAACTGCGGGTCAAAACCATACTTCGCCTTCGCCAAAGCTCTCAGCACCAAAAGGCTCTTGTCGGACATGCTCGATGCGCCTATGACTCGGCCTCGAAGGTCGGCAACGCTTCGAATATCGCTGTCGGCCCTTACGACCAGTCCGCCTAACGCCAGGCTATACGGGTACACGGCCTTGACGGGGACGCCATTGGAGCGCATCAAGACAACGTTCACAAAATCGTCGACGGTAACATCGACTTCGCCGGCCATCAGGGCCAATTCCGTGGCCTGCTTCGTAGCATAGGTCGTTGCTTCGATGTTCAGCCCGACTTGTTCGTCGATGCCAAAGTAGTCGATCGCCCGGATTATCCAGCTAAAGGTGCCTGACGCCTGAAGGCCGGCGCGGATCGTGTCCGCGGCCAACGCGGGAGCCGAACCGGCCAGGAAAGCGACAGTGGTCACCATTGCGATCAAAGTGCGTCCGCAGCTCCACAACATGGCCAGCACCCCTTTCTCTCCCATCGCTCACCAGCCACCCGACCATAACAGAAGAAACGTCAGGCAGGAAAACATGTCGATCACCACTCCCGCCGTTTCACCCGCATCATCTGGCTGACCAGTGATTCTGGAGGTTGATCGGCCCAGGTTCAGGTTGCCTATACCACAGGTCATGCGTCCACCCCCGCCCACCTGTGAAAGCTTGTTGCAACTGGCGCTCAGTCACCTGCTACCGGGTCCTGTCGGCTTCAATCCCGCCGTAAGCCCCGTCCTGTCCAGGCATTTCCGCTACCAGACTCGCGAAACCTACTTGACTCGAGACATTGAGACCCCACTCAGCATCCGGATTGACTCGCACCACGTAAAGCGGCTGACGGAGCTGGTGGTCGGCGGCATCGAACGAAAGAGGTTGACCCTTCGCTACGTCAAAGACGGTTGCCGGATCCTCCAGGTAGGCTACGAGGCTCTCAGCGTCCAGGGCGCCGGTCGCCTGCGCGGCCTGGTGCAACATTCGAACCGCCTGATACGCTGCCCAAGCCGACGGATCCATCGGCTTGCCCCAGCGGGCAACGAAGCGCTCATTCAGTTCTCGAGCTCCCTCCCCCTCCAGCGTCGTTTCCCAAAGCGCGACCCGCTCCGACAATCCCTGCGCGTCGTAGCGGATGTGAGCGGACGCAAGGAAGTCGCGCGTCTGCGTCACCGGATCGGGATAAGGCGCCACGCCGATGCCAAGATCGAGGGAGCTCATCTGTGAAAGGAAAACAACTTGGTCGAGGGCTCGGACCAGGAGAAGTATTACATCGGCGCCGGCGTCCCGAGCTGCAAACAGCTCGTTCAAATACGTCGGTTGCTCTACGGCAACCGCCGCCTCGCCCACCACCTCAGCCAAAGGCGCCCTGGCCGCGAGCGCATCGAGCGCCCGCTCACGGAGGGCTCTCCCTTCGGCGGTCGCCTCGTACACGATGAACCAGCGCCGCTTGTCCAGGCTCACATGCCAATCCACCAGGGCATCCACATACATGCCCCCGCTCGCCTCCACATGAAACACGTACCGGCTCTTGGACTGCCGCAGAAGGAGATCCGGAGAGCCGATGTTTATGAAAGGAATATGGTGCGCCTCGGCGACGGCCGCCAATGCTTCGGCCTGGCCCTCTCCGATTCCGCCGATGAAGGCGTGGACGTTTTCCGTCGCCAGTAGCCGTTCAGCCGCGCGTTTGGCTGCGGACGCGGTGGGGGCACTCGCCAACAACAATCGCACTTCCGGACCCGGCGCCTCGGTGGAGCCGGTGAGGTGGCCCTCGGCGAGCAACGCGCCCATCCGGGCTGCTTCACCCACAATGTCGTAGAGGGAAGCCGGCACCCAACTGTGTCCCGTTTGCGTCGGTATGACGACGCCGATTCGGAGCGTCTCCTCTGCACCCATGGCAGTGGGGGTACCGCCCACGGTGATCGCCGGCCGCGGCAGGGGGTCGAGGGGAACGCCGTACTCCTGCAGGACTGCTTGAATCTCATCCCATCGGTTAGCGATCGCGATATTGAGCCGGTCGCGCAAGGCGTCGTCACCGGGACGCACAGCGATAGTCATGGGCACGCTCATGAAAATGGCTGGCGGCTCAAATTCGGGCGTCACCGGCGTCAACTTGAGCTCGACCGCTTGACGCTGGGCGAAATACGCCGCAACTGGCCCCCAGACGATGCCCACGTCCACTTCACCGGCGGCAACCGCATCGACGAGATCCGAGAGGCGATCCGCACTCCCTGTCCGCTGACCAAAGGCTGCGGTCACGTTCTCCGTAATCCCGCGATTGATCAAAGCGTTGTGCGGCGGGATACCTGGACTTTGCAAGCCAATCCTGAGCGTTCTCAGATCCTCGTCGTCGAGAGAATCGATGTCAAATCCCCGGTCAGCGCGGTAGACGAAAACGTAGGGAGTGCGATAGTAGGCAACGGTGGTCAGCAGTTCGCGAAATCCGTCCGGGACTCCGAGCAACACGTCGCACTCGCCCTGTCGCAGCCGCAGATTGATCATATCGGAATTGAATATGTGCCAGTCATATGTGATGAAGGCATTCAGCTCATCGGCCAAGATCTCAACGATCCGGTTCTCAAAACCGGTCTGCTCAGCGTCCGAAAACGGCAGGCTGATCGGATCCGCACACACTTTCAGCTCCCAGGCGCCGTCAGACGCCGCTGCCCCCACCGGGCTCGCCAGAATGAGCGCAACTAGCAATACCCAGCCCGCGCGGATCACCGCTCCTTTTCTCCAGCGCCCCCGTCCCGGCCCATGCGACATGAGCGAGCCCTCCTAATATAACCCCTACACCCGAACAAATCCAAACGGAGATGTGGAAAGGGGCAAGGAGCGGGAGCGCCCCCGCGCCTTGCCCCCACCGACCTGAGACTCAGGGCAACCCGAAGACGTACAGCGTCGTACCAGTCCTCCGATACCGGGCCGCTGCGTCCGGTGCCACATCGGGGTTGACGGGCTCGTTATTCGGGGCCCGACTCGTGATCACCGCGACGTATTGCCGGCCATCCGGCCCGAGGTAGCTGATGGGCGAGTTGCGGAAGTCACCGCCGGTCCGGAATGTCCAGAGCACCTCACCCGTACGCGCGTCCACGGCGCGGAACACACCTTGATCCGTGCCACCAAAGATCAAGTTCCCAGCCGTGGCAAGGACAGGTTTGTTATCCCTGGACGAGTACGACTTAAGGCCCCACACCTTTTCGCCGGTCACCGGGTTCCAGGCCTGGAGCTCGCCTTGCCAACCGCCGGGACCGGTTTGCGTCTCGGTCGCCCTGTACAGGGTGTAGCTCTCACCAGGCACGTACTCGCCCTCAAGCCCCTCAAACCTCGTGCACCGGTTTTCAGCTTGGAAGTAAATCAGGCCCGTTACAGGCGAGTAGGCGTCATTGAACCAGTTGTTGCCAGCGATGAAGGGGCAGACGAGATCCTCGGTAGGAATGCCCGTGTAGACGAGCGCCTTTTCGTTGAATATAGGCCGCCCCGTCTCCATGTCGATGCCGTGCGCCCACGTCACGTTCGTATATGCCACCGGCTCGGTCAGGAGTTCGCCCGTGAGGCGGTCATGGACATAGAGGAAGCCGTTGCGCCCAGGCTTGACGAGCGCCTTGCGCATCTCGCCGTTGATCTCGAGATCGATGACGAACGCCTGGCCGGGTTCATCGAAGTCCCACTGGTCCTGCGGGGTGTAAGAATACGCCCAGATCATCTCGCCGGTCGTCGCATCTCGGGCGATCAGCGAGGCGCAGTACTTATTTGTGTACTGGTCAAGCCCCGGAGCGGTGGCCGGGTCGCGCCGGTAGTCCGGGTTCCACGGGCCGCAGTTAGCCGTGCCGTAGAAGAACAGGTTCGACTCCGGATCGTAGGTAAAATAGCCCCAGGTTGTGCCGCCGCCGGTCTTCCAGGAGTCCCCGTACCACGTAGACACCCCGGGGTTAGGAACCTGGTCATCCGGGTAAAACGGCTTAAACCGCGGCCCAATACCCATCTCCTCGTCGGGACCCATATTGTAGTACTTCCACACGAGCTCGCCAGTGTCAATATGGTAGGCCGCGACCCAGCCGCGCACGCCGCGCTCGCCGCCCTCGTTGCCGATGATGACGTTGTCACCGACGACCAGCGGTGCGGTAGTCGTGGTCTCCGAGATGCTGAGGTCCACGACGTCGGTGCGCCAAATCGGCTCTCCGGTTTCGGCGTCCACAGCAAACAGTTGCCCGTCGAGGGTGTTGAAAAAGATCTTCCCCTCGGCGTAGGTCAAGCCGCGGGTTTGCGCGCCGCAGCACGCCGTTGCTTGCTCAAGGCCCGGCATCTCGGGCTGGAACTCCCATTTGATGTAGCCATCCCGCGTCAGGTCGAGCGCGATGAGCGTGTTCGGCTTCGGCGTCAGAATGTACATGGTATTGTTTACCACAAGCGGCGGCGCCTCGAGCGAGTCGGTCACACCGATCTGGAAGGTCCACTTGACCTGCAGATCTTTTACGTTTTCGGTGTTGATGCGATCCAAAGGACTGAAATTCCAGCCGGCGTAGTTCCCGTTGGCCATGGGCCATGTGCCCGGCTCCTTCTCCAGGACGAGCAGGTCGTTATTGGCCAGGGCGGCTTGCGCCATCAAAAGGAAGCCGACGAGCAGTGCGAGGCTGCCGACGAAAGCCTTACCCGAACGTTGCCCGTTTGTCTTCGACTTGTGGCTCATCGCATGGCACCTGCCTTTTGGTTAGCATGATCGTCCATTGACCCATACCTCACACCGTTACGCCTCGCTCGCTTCTCCGCTTATCGCATCGCTGACACCTCCTCCTCCGTCACTGGCCCAAATTCGTTCGACCAGGAGTTTCGAATGAACGTGGCGACGGAAGCGATCTCCCAATCCGAGAGTACGTCGCGCCACGGAGGCATTCCGTGTTCGACAAAGCCATTGAGAATCATCGGCACCACATAATCGGTACGGGCCAACGCGCTGTTTCCAGCAAAGGCCGGACCGACGAGTCCCTGGCCCCGGTTACCATGGCAAGCTGCACACCTAGATGAGAAAATCTGCTCGCCGTTCGACATGAGGGCGGATAGAGTCGCGGGGTCAACCTCGACAACGCGTTGACGTTCTTCCTCGACAGGCGTTCCTTCCGGCGAGATCAGGAAGAAGGCACCCCCGAGCCGCTGGCCCCGGACATCGCCTGGATTTCTATCCCGGGCGAAACGGTAAAGAGGCCATCCGTTGTATGTCACCTGCGTGGTACCATCCTCCCGCTCGATCGTTCCGAGCAGACCCGCATCTACACCTTCACCGGCCTTCAGCTCTCCGTCAGCCAATAGAGGCGGCCAGTTTCTCGTACACGCGCCAGTGCAGTTACTTACACTCCCGGAGGGACCAACGGTGTCATTCGTGTAGATATAGAGACTGCGGCCCTCGCCGTCGGTGAGGATCGGGCCGAACCTTTCACTCTCAGCCACTTTGAGCACATACCGGTCCGCCCCCTCAAGCCGAGCCGTCAACGAGATCAGCAAGAGCATCAACACTGCTGGTACTGCCAACCGTCGTCCCATAGCTGCCTCCCAAATCGTCTCGCTGTAAGGATATCCTGTGGTTCCATGATTGCTTCGTTTCCCTCGGTAAGGTGCAAGGGTGCCGCCTACGCGCTGTTCTACAAGCTTGTCTACCGCTCTGCCCCCACCACCTTCTTCCGCAGCTCGGCACACTCATCCCCGCGCCGGCGGCCACTCCCTTAACCACCCTCCCCGCGCGACGGCCGTCGCGCCCGTTGAGCGCGGAGATGTCCCCGGCGTCACGTCAGCGCCGTCACCGCCTCGGCCGGATTGCAGATGCCTTATCTTCGTGTCAGACTCTTCGTGTTGCGCGACACAAATAGTACAATCCGTCAATTATCCTGTGCACATCGCCGATAGCGACGAAACACAACGGATCAACACGCGCTACCTCGCCACCCTTATGCCCGCGAAGACTACCCGCTGACAAACAGCAGGCCCATCAACTCCAACCCGACTGCCGCCCCCCTCCGACTGTTGTCGGAATTCTCTACTGAAGTCACACCCCGTGTTTGCACACCTTACCAAGTTCATTACTACAACATGAGTCCCCATTTTCCTCCTCGCAGACCAGTGCTGACATACGCTCCATGAATTTCGTCCTAGACGTCATCTTCAGATGGACTTACACCACGGACATTGGCTGGACGACTTCGTGACCCAAATCGCCAAGTTACCGAATTGCCATCCTTCACGTCCTTATTCCGAGCCTTCACACACGCGTATACGACTCGGTGATGAGCGTAGGATCGCGCGCGCAACGACAGCCATTCTCGGCCTTTCTGCTTCTGAGCATCGGCCCAAACTCTCGGATCAAAGTCAAGGGGGTTCGCCACCGGATTCGTCGATACCGCCGCTCGACAGCCCACAGATCCGGGTCGCCGCAAGCGCATCCGAGCCAGGCAATCCATATTTTCAGCTTTCCCCTATCCCGCGTGGCTCCCGCCCAAGCCTTTCGAATGCGGCGCAGGGCCCAATTCCCGCCGGTCCTCCTGCACCCACCGGATGAAGGCTCGCCCCATGTAGCTCAACATCACGATCATTCCGCCCAGCTTCATCACCACACCGGCCAATTGCTGATCGGCAAGCGGCGACAATCCCCACACGGACGGCGCTTGGGCGTAGAACTCATAGAACACCGAATCGGCAAAGGTGATACCGGCGAACACCGGCAGCTGCACCAGCAAAATGAGAAAGATGTAAACCACCTGGGCTCCGTACGACAGCGCCGGCAACTCGCGACTGGAGCTGACCAGGGGCCACCACATCATCAGCGCCGTGATCACCATCAGCGCGTGCTGAACCGGATGCAGCCAGTGCGTCAAAAGCGGCGCCTCGTAAAAGTAGGGAAGATGCCACGCCGCGTTCACGATATTGAACGCCAGCAGGGCGACGACCGGCCGGGTGAGGGCGGTCAAAACCCGCCTCATCCCCGGCCAGCGCAGGATGTAACTCACGAGCCAGTCCGGCAACCCCGCGATAAAAAGCGGGGGCATTACCATAGTCAACAGCACATGCTGCAACATGTGCACACTGAACAAGTAATCCTCCGACAGTCCGTGAAGCGGCGTGGCCTCGGCCAGTGCCATCACCGCCATCGCCGCGGTAAAGAAGATCATCGGGCGCCGCTCAATCCGGTCCGCCAGGCCCAGCCGCTCCCGCACGGGCCCAACGAGGTAAAAGTAAACCGTACAGAACCCGAAGATGACTGCCAGAACTTCCGGGTACCACCAGCGCAATGCCCCGGCCTGCGCATGGGCAAGGACACCAGGCAAAGTCCCTAGGCCTCCTTAGGCCAGAATGGCCGTCACCGCCAGCGCGATCAGGATCGCCAGAACGACGCCTACCGCAAAGAAACCGGAGTAGACCCGGCTATCGTACTTCAAATGCATGAACACCGAGGCCACCAAGAGAAACTTCCACGCGGAAAGCCCAACGAGCACCGGCGCCAGCACCGGGCGCAGGGCCTCCAGGTAAATGACCGCCACCTCGACTACGGTCAGCACAAAGAGCATGACGCCGACCTTAAGATACTCCCGCGTGCCCGCGTGGGCGTGACCGGCGTGAGCCCTATCCATCGCTCGCTCGCCCATTGATTACACCCCCGCCTCCGTCAGCAAGAAGACAACCGTGAAGATCACGATCCACACCACATCTACAAAGTGCCAGTACAGCCCCGCCACGTCCACGTGAACCGCGTGCTCGCGCCGCAAAGTGCCCCGGAAAGCGCTCACAGCCAGTACGGCCAACCATATCATGCCGAAGATGACGTGCGCCTTGTGAAACCCGGTGAGAATGTAGAAGATGCTGCCGAAGATGTTGGTGTTCCACGTAAGTCCGTAGTGGTGAGCCAGGTGCCACCACTCGTAGAACTGAATAACCAGGAAACCAATCCCACCGAGAATCGTGAACAACAGAAACCGCCCGACGGCCTTGCTCTCGCCCCGCTGCGCTGCCGATACGCCCAGGGCCATGGTCAGGCTGCTCATCAGCAAGATGAACGTGCTGACCGTGGTCAGCGGGATGTTGACCACCTCGTCGGGATGCGGACCGACCACGCTCCGGTACCGGAACACCATGTACGTCGTGATCAGCGCCGCGAAGAACATCGACTCGGATGCGATGAACAGCCACGTCGCCAGCTTATGATTGGGAATACCCAACGAAGTATGATGCTCGTGCCCGTGGGCCGCTGCTCCTGCGGGCATACTCGCCGCGTGGGACGAGTGGCTCATTACTGCTCGCCTCCAGGTTGAATGATCCGCATGTTGTCGCCCTCAAAGCCCCAGCCTATCAGGCCGAGGAGGGAAAGCACAATGCCGCCGACGAAGACGGGCATGCTGTAGAGCAACCCGTAACCGGCAATGAACAGCCCCAACGAGACCAGAAGGGGCATATAGCTCCCACCGGGCATGGCGATGGGCTCCGCCGGGCCGTCGGATTCGGCCGAGGCCGCCACCGCAGCACCCTCAGCCAGTTGCGGATGCTTCCGAACCCAGAGCTCGTCCCGGCTTGACACGTTCGGCAAGCGGGCAAAGTTGTACTCAGGGGCCGGCGACGGAATCGCCCACTCCAGCGTCCGGCCGTCCCAAGGGTCAGCCGGCGCCCGCTCGCCGTTGCGAAGACTCGTTACCAGGTTGTACAGCGTGATCAAGATGCTGACGGCCATAATCAGCGCGCCCAGGGTCGACGTAGCGTTCAAGCCGTCCCAGCCCATGCCGGCCGAGTACGTGTAAATCCGCCGGGGCATGCCCATGACGCCCAGAATGTTCATCGGGAAGAACGTCAAGTTGAACCCGACAAACAGCGTCCAGAACGCAACCTTCCCCAAGCGCTCGTCGAGCATCCTGCCGAACATCTTGGGACCCCAGTAGTGCAGCGCCGACATCAGCGAGAACAGAGCACCGCCGATCATCACGTAGTGGAAATGCCCGACCACAAAGTACGTGTGATGGATCTGCGTGTTGGACGGCGCCGCCGACAGCATGACCCCGGTAAGGCCGCCGATGAGGAACAGCGCCAGGAAGCCCAGCGAGTACAACATCGCTGCGGTAAACCGGAGGCGGCCGCCGAACAGCGTTCCGATCCAGTTGAACATCTTAATGCCCGTCGGGACCGCGATGATCATTGTCGCCAAGGAAAAGATGGTGTTCACCACAGGTCCCATACCGACGGTGAACAAGTGGTGAGACCAGACACCGAAGCCGACAAAGCCGATGAGCATCGTGGAAAACACCATGACCGAATATCCAAAGAGCGGCTTGCGGGAAAAGACCGGCAGCACTTCGGATACGATGCCCATGGCCGGGAGGACGATGATGTATACCTCCGGGTGGCCAAACACCCAGAACAGGTGGTGGTAGAGCGTCAGGTCCGCTCCAGAGAACACGTCGAAGAACACAGTGCCGAACACACGGTCGAACAACAGGAGGAGCAGTGCGACGGTGATGACCGGGAACGAGAAGACGATCAGGAACGACGTCACCAGCGTCGCCCAGGCGAACATGGGCATGCGCATCAGACTCATGCCCGGAGCCCGCATATTAAGGATGGTCACGATGAAATTGAACCCAGACACCAAAGTGCCGATACCCGCAAGGAGCAACCCGATGATCCAGAAGTCGACACCGAGGCCCGGATTGAACTCAGACAAGCTGTAGTTGGGATAACCGAACCAACCGGCGTCCGATGGGCCACCCAGCACCCAGCTGGAATTCAGGAAGATGCCGCCGGCGAGGAACATCCAGTAACTGAGGGCGTTCAACTTCGGAAACGCCACGTCCCTGGCGCCGACCAGCAACGGGATAAAGTAGTTGAAAAACGCAGCCGTCAGCGGCATGATGGCCAGGAAAATCATCGTCGTGGCGTGCATCGTGAACAGCTGGTTGAACAAGTCCGGCGCCACCAAATCTTGCTCGGGCCGGGCCAGCTGCAGGCGAATGAGCAGCGCCTCCACGCCGCCGATGAGAAAGAACGCCAGCGCAGTCCAAAAGTACAGGATGCCGATGCGCTTGTGGTCAACGGTCGTGACCCAGCTCCAGAAACCAGTCCGAGCTCTGGGTTTGGGCAACGCCTGCCAGAAGGAGCGTTCCAAAGTCGTTGTTGCCATGGCCGATCTCCTCTTCTCCCAAACGATTTCCCACAGTCTCCCCGAGCGAGCCGCCCGATCGGCTCATCCCCGGCGGACTAGCGCAAGCTGCGCAAGTAGGCTACGACATCGTTGAGTTCACTGTCCGTCAGCCCGACCCGCGGCATAAGCGCCCCGGGTTTCACAGACTGCGGATCGTCGATCCATCGAGCCAGGTTTTCCGGGGTGTTCTCCAGGATGCCGGCCGCGAGAGTCGTCCGCAGGCCGATGTCGGTCAGATTGGGACCCGCCACTCCCCGGGCCGCCGTGCCTTCAATGCTGTGGCACCCAAAGCACGCCCGGGTCTCAAACACTTGCCGCCCCCGTTCGACGGCCTGGCGCTCCGCCTCGCTGGTCACTACGGGCCCCCGGCCCCAGTTGTCCGCCCACTGCTCGAACTCCGCAGGCGGCAGCGCTACAACCCGCAGGCGCATGTTGGCATGGTGGGTGCCGCACATTTCCGCGCACTGGCCGTAGTAGACGCCGGGCTCATCCGCCTGGAACCACATGCGATTCACCCGGCCCGGGATGGCATCCATCTTGCCGGCAAGCTTCGGGACCCAGAATTTGTGGATGACATCGTCCGACTCGATCACCAGCTCGACCGGCCGGCCCACCGGAATGCGCATTTCATTTCCTGTGACGATGCCGAGCTCGGGGTATTGGAATTCCCACCACCACTGATGGCCGACGACCCGCACTTTAATGGGGTCGCCCTCCGGGTCGGCAGCGAGGGCAAACGAGTATCGCACCGTCGGAATCGCGATCACGATAAGGAGCAAGAAGGGGATAAGCGTCCACACCAGCTCGAGCTTGTGACTGCCTTCGATCTGCGGCGGCAGATCCTGCTCGCCAGCGGCGGCGCTTTCCCGCCGGGCGGCCGCTCCGCCCGGCGCGCTCCCGGCGGCCGCGGCTCCTTTCGCCCGGAACCGCACAAGCGTATACACCAGGACACCAGAAACGGTGACAAAGATCCCGATCATGATCCACAGAGTGAGCAAGAACAGCCGCCCTTGCATCTCTGCGACCGGTCCTGCCGGATCAAGCCAGTATTGCGGCGCGGCCATCGCTGCCTGTGAGGGCAAAAAGGCCAACAACAGCCCCCCCAAAATCAACCCGCGCCACATCGCCGACTTCACGCTACACATGTCCCACGCCTCACCCACATTTGTCCAGTGTGATTAATGACGACCGTCCCCATGTGCGAGGGACAAACACCCGTATCATTCTCGACAAAGTGCCAATTTCCTTCCGGCGAGTCCTCGGTCTCACCGCGCGGTACAGATCATTCCGCAAGCCCGACGATGAGCCCAGCGCCGGCGCAACGCCCCCCTCACTCCCAATGCTCCGGATTCAATCCCTCAAGATCCGGCGTCACGAACCGGCCGTCCTCCCGGACAAGCTCGCCGTCGAAGTAGATCCGGCCCCCGCCCCACTCGGGACGCTGGATGCACACCAGGTCCCAATGAATCGCCGACCGGTTGCCGTTGTCGGCTTCATTGTATGCGCTGCCTGGCGTCAGGTGGAAACTGCCGGCAATCTTCTCGTCAAACAGCGTATCCTTCATGGGCCAAAGGATCCGGGGATTGACGCCGATCGCGAATTCCCCCACGTACCGGGAGCCCTCATCGGTGTCCAAGATCCGAAACATCCGATCCGAGTCGCTCGCGACCCCGTCCACGATTCTTCCGTCGCGAAACGTGAGGCGCACGTTCTCGAACGTGAACCCGCCGTAGACCGACGGCACGTTGAAGGTCACGGTACCGTTGACGGAATCCCGCACCGGCGCCGTAAACACTTCTCCATCGGGGATATTGCGGCGTCCCGCGCACAATACGGCTGGCATCCCCCGAACCGAGAAACGCAAGTCCGTGCCCGGCCCGGTGATGCGGACCTCGTCGGCCTGCTCCAGGCGTCGGGCGAGCGCCTCCATCGCGGCACCCAGGCGCTCGTAATCCAACAAGCACGCGTTAAAGTAGAAGTCGGTGAACGCCGGCACGCTCATGTTGGCGCTAAAAGCCATCGCCGCGGTCGGATACCGCAGAACGCACCATTTCGTGCGGGGTACCCGCACCCGGCCGTGGACCGGTTCCCACCAGTGTTTCTGGTACAGGGTCATCCGGTCCGCCGGCACCTCAGACAGTTCGGCCGGATTGCGCCAGCCCCGAATGGCCACGTAGGCGTCCATCTGCTCCATGAACGCGGCCTCGTGGGCGCCGATGGCCGCCAGCTGTTCCCGAGAAGCTCCGGTCAGGAGCGCACCGAGCAGACTGTAATCCTTAACCCAGAGGAACGGCACCGCCCCCGCGGCATACGCCTCGGCGATCAGCGCTCGGGCCAGCGGTTCCCCCTCGTCGACAAGTTCGATCAGCACCTTTTCGCCCGGTTGCAGCTTTGTTGAATACCGGATCAACGTACGGGCCAGCCGCAAAAGCCGTGGGTCCCTCGCATCAGCCGGCACCCGCTGTCTCCCTCGCTTCCCCCGCAATGTTACCCGTATTATCTGTACACCAATCTTTCGGGTGCGGCAACCCTTCTTTCAACCAGGCCGTGGCCGGGTGGGTGGGCGGCGTGCTGATGTTTGCCGCATTGCCTTGGGATAAGCTGGCCGTCGGGCTGGTCGCCCTGACGGGCGGCATGAATCGCTTCTTTCTGCTGCCCGCGCCGAAGCGGCCCGCTAAGGATCTGCCCGGAGTTTTGCGGTTTTGGACATTCCGGTCCCCGTGGACGGAGCCCGGGAACTGTTGCGCCTGGCTGATGCGGCGATGAACCGGCCGGTTTAGCGCCCCCCAGGCATCGTAGAGCCGGGGGCCGGTCTTGAGGGTTCGCCGGAACCGCTTCCGTACGTGTAGAATCCCCTTCCCGTCTTGCGTCCCAAAGCCCCGCTGTACACCAGGTTGCGATGGGTGGCCGTGGTCTGAAACCGCTCTCCCAAATGCCCGCGCAAACTCTCCAAAATGGCGTACGCGACGTTTAACCCGGACCAATCGGCCGTCTCCAACGGTCCCATGGAATGGCCCAGCCCTAACCGGCACGCCTTATCGATGTCGCCGGCGCCGGCCACTCCTTCCTCGAGTATGCGCATGGCCTCCGCCCACAAGGCGGCGATGAGCCGGGTCGTGATGAACGCCGGGCTGTCCTTGCACGTCACCGCTTCCTTGCCCATCCGCCGGGCGGCCTCCTCGACCCGCCGGTGGGTTTCGTCGGAGGTGATCCGGCCCCGGACGATTTCCACAAGATTCATCAATACCGGCGGGTTGAAAACATGCATGCCGCACACCCGATCGGGCCTTTGGGTAGCCGCGGCCAGGCGGGTGATGCTGAACTGGGACGTGTTGCTGGCCACGCCCGCACCCACCACCGCGATGCGCTCGCCCTCCACCGCAACGCCCCCCTCCCGGCGCCGGGTTCAACCCCCGCCGTACACTTCCACTTCCGCGATCCACATCAGATCCGGCCGCCCGGCCGGTCCCCCTCCCGCCGGCTGTCGAATGCGCAACCGGTCTGTGACGACCGGAAGAAAAGACGCGGAGTGCCTGGCCACGTTGCTCCTGCCGTCCGGATCCAGGTGGTGGAACACCGCCTGCCACCCCAGATCGGTCCATACCTCCACGACATACTCCCGGGAGCTGCGATACTTGTCCCGGTCCCGGGCCCAGTACATGTCCACCCGATCGATCGGGTGCGGATTGTCCCAAGCCAGCTCAATCCAATGGTCTTGCGGGATCTCGGCCGACGCCCACGCGACTTTGGTCCAACGGCCGATCTCGAGCTCGTCGTTGAGGCGCCCGTCCGTCAGCGGCCCGGGCCCGTACCCGGGAAACGACGAATCGACAGCCACCCGGGCCCAACGCGCCAGGTTGGGCCGGGACGGGCGGTCGTACGCCGGGCCGGTCGCAAAAACCGGCGGCGCCCTCGGCGGTATGACCTGGTCGGGGAGATGGGGCCGGGCGAACCCGCCGGATGAGTCCCGACCCGGAATCGTTGCGGCGGCGGCGAAAGGCCCATGCTGGAGGAGGGCAAAATGCTCGTCGAGCAAGTAGTCTGCCGCAAACAGCGCCACCCCGCCCCACGGGGAAGACCGAACCGTTTCGATCTGCGCGAGAAATTGCTCGGGACTGCCCGCCGACACCAACAACCCCGGGACGATGCGGGAGCGGCGCGGTCCGAGGTCCTCTATCGACGCCAGCATCTCGCGCAAGAGCGGAAGGTGAGACGCATACGCCATTGGAACCGCGAAGTCGATCCAGCCGTTGACCAGCCAATGCTCCCAGTTTTGCCGGACCCGGTGGCGGGCCTCCCGAATTTCCGGGATGACCGCCGCAGAAACGATCAAGTCCGGGCTGACCGCCCGAACCGCCAAAGCCAGATCCCGGACGAACGCGGTCACTTGCGCTTCCTGCCACAGTTGCCAGTCCGCCGCGGCGCTGCTCGTCCCGGCCGCCGGCGCGTCCATGCCGGTTTCGTCGCGATACCGGGCGGCAGAGGCGGACACGCCTCGACAAGAACCGTCGCCGTACCGCACGTAATCCAGATGGATTCCTTGCACGGGGTAGCGGCTGAGAATGCTGAGAAACTCTTCCATTAGGAACTTCCGGACGGCGGGCAAGGCGGGGCTGAGCCACAGCGACCGGCCACTGGCGGCGCCCGAGCCGCCAAGTTCATCCGGGCATTCGGCCCATCCTGGATGGGCGGCCAACACCGGTCCGGGGGAACCGAGACCGCCGGCGAACACCCACACCCAAGGATGGACCTCCATCCCGCGGCGACCGGCCTCGCGGGCGATAAGCTCCAGCGGATCTTCGGGCCAGGCGGCAAAGCGCGGGTCCTGGTAGGGCCCCGGATAAAGGGTCAACCCCCGGAACACCGCTTCGGGAAAAACCACGTTGACGTTGGCCACCTGCAGCCGATCCAGCAGGCGGACCACACCTCCGGGCCCAGCCCGACCCAAAAAGGCGTTGGAGATCCAAACCGCCCGTACTTCCGACCCGACCGGGGATCCGGTTCCTCCTCCATCCCCTGTTGCTGCCGCCGGTCTGGCTGCGCGAGCCGCCGGGGTTCCCGCAACGACAAGCCCAGCCACCGCGCCGGACGCGATGAGAGCGACGGCAAGCGCGAGCCTGGACGCGAAGGCTTTCCGGGGTCTCATGGCCTGTCGGCCAGCGCTCGGGTCGGGCGGGCGAACCGGGCCGCTACATAGTCTTCCAGGATGGTGATGAACTCCGACACGATGTTGTCCCCGCGCAAAGTGGTGAGCAAGCGGCCGTCGACGTACACCGGCGCCTTCGGTTCTTCGAACGTTCCCGGCAGCGAGATGCCGATGTCAGCATGCTTGCTTTCCCCGGGACCGTTGACGACGCAGCCCATGACCGCGACCTTAAGCCCCTCCACACCGGGGTATTGCTGGCGCCAGACGGGCATGCGACCCTGGATGTGGCGCTGCACCGCGTCTGCCAACTCCTGGAAAAAGGTGCTGGACGTCCTGCCGCATCCGGGACAAGCGGTTACCTGCGGTGCGAACGACCGCAGCTCGAGCGACTGCAAGATCTGCTGGCATACCCGGACTTCTTCGGCCCGGTCGCCCCCAGGCCGGGGCGTCAGCGACACCCGGATCGTGTCGCCAATCCCTTCATGTAGAAGGACGGCCAAAGCGGCGGTGCTGGCGATGATGCCTTTCACGCCCATACCGGCCTCGGTGAGGCCAAGATGCAACGGGTAATCGCACAGCGACGCCAGGCGCCTGTAGACCTTGACGAGGTCCCGCACCCCTGACACCTTGGCGCTGATGACGATCCGATCGTGGGGCAACCCGCACTCCTCCGCGTAGGCGGCGGACTGCAAGGCGCTTTGGACCATGGCCTCCATGGTCACCGACTTGGCATCCAGCGGTTCGGGCCGCCGGGCGTTTTCGTCCATTAGGCGGGTCAGGAGAGCCTGATCCAGAGAACCCCAGTTGACACCGATGCGCACGGGCTTGTCGAAGCGAATGGCCTGCTCAATGATGGTGCGGAAATGGTCGTCCCGGCGGCGGGTGCCGACGTTGCCCGGATTGATCCGATACTTGTCCAGCGCCCGGGCCATGTCGGGAAACCGGGTCAACAGGAGATGGCCGTTGTAATGGAAGTCGCCGACGATAGGCGTGGTGCACCCACTCTTCCGTAACCGCTCGACGATGTGCGGAACGGCCCGGGCAGCGTCTTCGTTGTTGACTGTGATTCGAACGATTTCACTGCCCGCTTCCGCCAGCTCCCGCACCTGGGCGACGGTCGCGTCCACATCGGCGGTGTCGGTGTTGGTCATCGACTGCACCACGACAGGGTGTCCACCGCCGATGGGAACCCCTCCTACCCGGACCGTCACCGACCGCCGGCGAGCCCCGCTTGGCGGCGACTCCGCGACTTCCATCAACGGACTTCCCTCCGTCTGCGGCATGTGACATTCCGATTATACCACAGGCCGGTTGGGGGGCAATCGACCCCGGAAGGTACTCCGCGGTCGAATGTCGTAGTAGCGGTGGTGCTCAGTCGGCGCATGAAAGACTGAGCCGTAGGATACACCAGTCCGGGCGCTGGCGATTCCCCGCGAGAGGAGAGTCGCACAAAGAGCGATGGAACTGGGCATTTATACGTTTGTCGAAAACACTTCGGAGTTCACGCTGGACTCGCCCATCGGCGACGATGAGCGCATGCGCCGTCTCCTTGAGGAAGTCCAGCTGGCGGACGAGGTGGGCCTAGACGTATTCGGCATCGGCGAGCATCACCGGCCCGAGTACTTGTCCTCCGCGCCGGCCGTCATCCTGGCCGCCGCGGCGACCCGCACCCGGCGCATCCGGCTTACCAGCGCGGTGACGGTGCTGAGTTCCGACGATCCCGTCCGGGTGTTTCAGCAATTCGCGACTCTTGACCTTTTGTCGGGAGGGCGGGCGGAAATCATGGTGGGGCGCGGCTCGTTCATCGAGTCGTTTCCCCTGTTCGGCTACGATCTCGCCGAGTACGACGAGCTGTTCGACGAGAAGCTCGGGCTCCTGCTCCAGATCCGGGACAACCCCGCCGCCGTGCGCTGGTCCGGCCGGCACCGGCCCGCCATTGACGGCCTGGGCGTCCATCCCCGTCCCGTGCAACACCCGCTGCCCGTCTGGGTGGCGGTGGGCGGCACCCCCCGTTCGGCCGTCCGTGCGGGGCAGCTCGGCCTTCCCATGGCGCTGGCCATCATCGGCGGGCTGCCTGAGCGGTTTCGAGCGTTTGTCGACCTTCACCGGAACGCTGCCCGAACGGCCGGTGGCAGCCCCCCGCGCCTGAGCATCAACTCCCATGGGTTCATTGCGGACACGTCCCAAAAAGCCAGAGATCTGGCGTTTCCCGCCTTCAAGCACGTCATGGACCGGCTGGGCCAAGAGCGGGGCTGGCCGCCCATGACCCGCAGCCAGTTCGACGCGTCGTGCACGTTGCGGGGCGCCAACTTCGTCGGCAGCCCCCAGCAGATCGCAGAGAAGATTCTTTACCAGCACGAAATCTTCGGACACGACCGGTTCCTGCTGCAGTTCACGGTGGGAACCCTTCCCCACCGCGATGTGCTCCGGTCCATCGAGCTGTTCGGCACCGAGGTCGCCCCGGCGGTGCGGCGGCACATCACTTCCCGAAAGGATGATCGCCGGTGTGCGCCCGATACACCTTGACGGATCCGGGCGAACTCTTGGTGCGCCAGTTTCGTTTGACGGCATTGCCGCCGAACTATCGGCCCCGCTACAACATCGCTCCGACCCAACCGGTTACGGTGGTCCTCAACGGCTCCCGCCGCCGGGCGGCCACATTCCGGTGGGGGCTCATCCCTGCCTGGGCCAAAGATCCCTCCATCGGTCGCCGGCTCATCAACGCCCGGGCCGAGACGGTAGCGGTCAAACCGTCTTTTCGCCACAGCCTCCGGCGCCGGCGCTGCCTCATTCCAGCCGACGGATTCTACGAGTGGCGCGACGCGGGCGGGCGGAAGCAGCCGGTGCGGGTCGTGCCAGCGCGGCGGGAACTGATGGCCTTTGCCGGTCTTTGGGATCGGTGGCAGTCGCCGGACGGGGAGGAAATTTACAGCTGCGTCATCATCACCACCGGCGCGAACGAGCTGTTGCGCCCGATCCATGACCGGATGCCCGTTATCTTGCGGCCCCAAGACTACGACCTGTGGCTGGACGAGGGAGTGCAAGAGCCGGAGGCGGTGCTCCCGCTGTTGCGACCGTGCCCGTCACCGGAGCTTCGGGCGTACCCTGTCTCGACGTACGTCAACTCGCCCCGCAACGACGGGCCTGCGTGCATCGCCCCGTTGGCTGGCGGCGCCCCGCGGTGACCCCGGCGATGCGAGCGGTTACGGAGGGAACACGATGGCTTCGTCCAAACGCGTGACCTTGCTCATCTATCACCCGGCCCGCGAGCAGGCCCTTCAAATCCGCGACGTGGTGGCGGCCCGATTTCCCCAGCTTTGCATCGGAGTCGCCGCGACGGCTGAGCAAGCCCGGCCGCTGGTGGCCGGGGCGGACATCATCGCCGGATGGGGCTTTCCGCCGGAACTTTTGGCCGGGGCCCGCCGCCTGCGATGGTTCCACAAGCTGGGAGCCGGGGTGGACGATCTGGTCCTCTCCGACCGGCTCCCGGCCGAGGTCGTCCTGACCCGCACAAACGGCCGGGTGTTCGCGCGCCGCATGGCCGAATACGTCATGGCCTACATCCTGGCCTTTTGCCAGGACATCCGCCGCGTCGTGCGCCAGCAGCAAGCCCGCCGGTGGCAACCGTTCTTACCGAAGACGGCCGCGGGACGGACCGTCGGGGTGGCGGGCCTTGGCGACATCGGCACCGAAGTGGCCCAGCTTGCCACAGCGATGGGCATGCGGGTCGTCGGATGGCGCCGTTCCCCGGCCGCCGTGGGGGGCGTCGAGCGGGTCTATGCGGGGCGGAAGGAGCTCGTTCCGTTTTTGGCCGAATCGGAGTTCGTCGTCATCGTCCTGCCGCTCACGCGGGAGACCCGCGGCCTGTTGGGCCGCCAGGAGCTTTCGGCCATGCGCCAAGGGGCGTACCTGATCAACGTCGGCCGCGGCCCGATCGTCGACGAAGCGGCGCTCCTCGAGGCGCTGCAGTCGGGCCGCCTGGCCGGCGCCGCGCTGGACGTGTTCGCGCGCGAGCCGCTGCCTGAAGGGCATCCGCTCTGGGAGCTCGACAATGTCTACATTACGCCCCACATCTCGGGCCCCGGACTGCCGGAAGAGCTGGGCGAGGAGCTGTGCGCCAACCTGGCGCGGTACATGCGGGGCGAGCCGCTGGCCAAGCAAGTCCCGAAAAACCGCGGCTACTGAGGGACCCCGGAATTCCAGCGCGGGCGATCAAGGCGGGCCCATGAGCACCAGCCGGTCGCCGGGCGCGATACCCAGCTGGGCGGATCGGCCCCCGGGAATTTCAAGCACCATGGTGACCGGCTCCGGCGACGGGTATGACGGGCACGGGCCTTGCCGCGGGCACGGCTCGACGCCGGCGACGATGGATGCGATGGTCCCGTCGTCCCGGGCAAATACGAAGTCCAACGGAATGAGGGTGTTTTTCATCCACATAGCCACCGGCTGAGGCAGCGGCCACATGAACAGCATCCCCCGGTCCGGCGCCAGTTCGGTCCGGCCCATGAGGCCGATGGCTTGCGCTTGGGGGGTGAGTGCCAGTTCGACGACAAACCGGGCCAGCTCCTCCCCGGCCCGCTCGATGGCGAGCACCCGCTCGGGGAGACCTGTGTTGACAGGAATGGCTTGTGCACCTGCCGGGCGGGTCCAACCGAGCCCCACCGCCGCGGCTGCCGCCAGGAAGATGAGCCAGGTTGCCGCCCGGCACCGATGCCGCCAGCCGTTCACCGGCACCGCCGCCACTCCTTTCCCTGCCGCCTGCCGTCGCTTTACGCAAAGCCGCCCAGCCACCGGGCTCCGGATTTAGGCCGCCGGGTTTTCAAACACGGCCGCCAAGCCTTGACCGCCGCCGATGCACAGCGTCACCAAGCCGAACCGGGCGCCCCGGCGCTCCATCTCATACATCAGCTTTACGGTCAAAATGGCCCCCGTCGCGCCAACCGGATGGCCGTGGGCGATGGCGCCGCCGTTCACGTTCACCCGTTCCCAGTCCAAACCGAGGTCCCGCACGACCGCCTCGGCTTGGGCGGCGAACGCCTCGTTGAGCTCGATGAGCTCGATATCGGATAACGACAGACCGGCCTTCTGCAGCGCCTTTCGCACCGCGGGAACCGGACCGATGCCCATGTAGGCCGGGTCGACCCCCGCGGTAGCCGCCGCTCGCAGCATCAACCGGGGCCGCAGGCCCAGCTCCTGAGCTTTCTCCGCCGACATGACCACGACCGCGGCCGCCCCGTCGTTGATGCCCGAGGCGTTGCCCGCGGTGACGGTGCCGCCTTCCTTGAAGGCCGGTTTCATGGCAGCCAAAGCGTCCAAGGTCGTGTCGGGCCGGGGATGCTCGTCGGTGTCCACGATCCGCTCTCCCCGCCGGTCCCACACGGTTACCGGCACAATCTGCTCGCGAAACAGCCCGGCCCGCATCGCGGCCGCCATGCGGGTCTGGCTTTGGAGTGCAACCCGATCCTGAGTCTCGCGATCAATGCCCCATTTCTCGGCCACATTCTCAGCGGTGATCCCCATGTGATACCGGTGAAACGGGTCGCTGAGCATGGTGATGAGCCCGTCTTCCAGCGTGTCGTGCCCCATCCGGCGGCCCCACCGGGCATGGCGGACGTAGAATGGGATATTGGACATGGACTCGGTGCCCCCAGCGACCGCGACATCGGCCTCCCCAAGCTGCACGGCCTGGGCGGCGGAGACGATGGCCTGCAATCCCGAGGAGCACAGCCGGTTGACGGTCATGGCCGGAACGCTTTTGGCTAGGCCGGCCTTGAGGCTGGCAGTCCGGGCGACGTAGGCGTCTTCGCCGATTTGCCCCACACAGCCGAGAACGACCTCGTCGACGCCGTCGGGCGACAGCCCAGCGCGCCGAACCGCCTCCCGGATCGCTAGGGCCGCGAGATCGCTTGCGGAAACGTCCTTAAGCGCCCCGCCGAACCGTCCGACGGGCGTGCGCACCCCTTCTACGAGCACCGCACGGCGCATCCCTCTGTCGCCCCCTTTGTCCGGCGTCCTCCGCCTGCCTGGCGGCGCCGTCCAAGCGGGCCCGGAGGCCGATATCCGGGTCCGGAAACGGACAATTTCAATGTTTCGGTACAACGCGTGGAAAACCTTCCGATGGGGCCGTCCCGTCCCTCCCTTTTGCCCGGACGTTTCATTGGTCACCAGTATTCTTGCCAGGAGAAAAATGAACCGGGACGCGCATTCGCGTCCCGGCCCACCGCGGTCTTCCCGCAATAGACGTGCACCCTCACCCCGGGGCGGGCTAGCCCTCCGGATTGCGGGAACGCCCGTCCCACTCCTCGATGTCGCCTTCGTCTATGCAGGCTCCCAGGCCCATCCTCATCTTCAGGAAGCGGGCGTTCAGCGGCGGCACCCGCACGTGGGCCGCGAAGTGCTGGCGCTCCTTGCGGGGCAACTTCAGCACATCGGCCGCAGCCGCATGGATGACGCCCGCGTCGTCAACGATGCCGAAGTCCAGCCGCCATCCTTCCGGCGACTGAACCCGCCCGGAGCTGCGGGTGCGGATGAAGGTACACCCGGCCTCCCGGTACTTCTCCAAAACCCCAATGTCGAAACAGATGGGCAACTGGCCCGGGTCCTTGGCAACCAGCGCCTGCTCGACGTACCGGATGACCAGCTCTGGAGAATAGACGGGCGTCGTCTCCGCCACCGTTTACCGCGCCTCCTGGGCGGCACGGCTTGGGTTTTCGATCGGCGTGCCGACCATGCTGCCCCATTCGGTCCATGAGCCGTCGTAGTTGCGCACGTCCCGAAAGCCCAACAGCTCCTTCAGGACGAACCAGGTGTGGCTTGAGCGCTCGCCGATGCGGCAGTAGGTGATAACATCCTTGTCGGGGGTGACGCCCACTTCTTCGTACAGGCGCCGCAGCTCGTCGGCGGACTTGAACGTGCCGTCCTCGTTGACCGCCTTGGACCAGGGCACGTTGACCGCCGTCGGGATGTGGCCGGCCCGCTGAGCCGTCTCCTGCATGCCCGGCGGGGCCAAAATCTCGCCGTTGAACTCCTGCGGAGAACGCACATCCACCAGCGCCCGGCGGCCCAGGCTCTCCAGCACAAACGGCTGCTTGGCCCGGAGATCCTCATTCACTTGCGTAACCCGGTAGTCGCTGGGCGCAGGCGCGGGGATTTCGTTGCTGAGGGGCCGGCCCTCGGCGACCCACTTTTTGCGGCCGCCGTTCATCAAGCGGACATCGTCGTGCCCGTACAGCTTGAGCTGCCAGTAGGCGTAGGCGGCGAACCAGTTGTTGTTGTCGCCGTACAAAACGATCGTATCCTCGTTGGCGATGCCCGACCGCCGCAGCAAGGCCTCCATCTGCTCGCGGCTTAAAATGTCCCGGCGCACCGGATCTTGCAAGTCGGTGCCCCAATTCCAGCAAATCGCGCCCGGGATGTGGCCGTCCTCATAGTACGCCTCTGTCTCCACGTCCACCTCGACCAGCTTGACCCGGGGATCCTGCAAATGATCCGCTACCCACTGCGTCGAAACCAATGCCCTCGGATTGGCGTACTCAGCCACGGGCAGCGCCCTCCTTCCACGGAATCGGACCGGCGTGTTCAGCCGGGACTAATTATACAAATTCCGCGCGGAATGGTCAAGTATGGACGACAGCGCGCTGGCCAAAAGCGGCCCCAGCGCCATCCCGGACGTTCAGAGATCGGCCAGCGCCTTCAGCACCTCGTCCACATGCCCGCCCACCTTGACCTTGCGGAAGACGCGACGCACAATGCCCTCTGAGTCGATGATGAACGTGGACCGCTCGATGCCCCGGTATCGCCGGCCGAACAAGCTTTTCTCCTTCCAGGCGCCGTACAAGGCCGCGGTCTGGCCGCCCTCATCCGATAGCAGCGGAAACGGGAAGTGGTGCCGGGCTTTGAAGCGCCGGTGGGACTCGACGCTGTCGGGACTCAGCCCAAGCACCGCCGCACCCGCTTCTTGAAGCCGGTCGAAATTGTCTCGAAACGAGCACGCTTCCAGCGTGCACCCAGGTGTGTTGTCCTTCGGGTACATGAACAGGACCACCGGCCTTCCCCGGAAATCGGACAGGCGCACGATCCGGCCCTGATCGTCCGGCAGTGCGAAGTCAGGTGCCGCTTCGCCCACGTTCACCCGCTGGTCTTCCGCTTCCGGCATCGCAAAACCCCTCCTTCCAGGCCAAAGGCGTACGCCTGTCCGACGACGGCCGGCTAAAGCAGCGCGCCCGCCACCCGGGCCACCGCCTCATGGGCGACGATGACGGGACAGCCGGCGATCGGGCGAATCTCTTCCTTCATGGCTGCGGTGTATCCCATGCAGTCCAAGACGACCAGAGTCGCTCCCGCAGCCCGCAATGCCTGAGCCGCCCGGAGGCGTTCTCCGGTGGAACCGTAGGGAGAGCCGGCAGCGACCGCGACGTCTATCCCTAGCTCTTGCCAGCGGTTGCGGACAGTGTCGATTTGCTCCTCCAGAGGCACCATCACCCCAAGTAGCCCGTCCCGATGCACCCCCAAGACGACGTGCCGCAAAATCCGGTCCGGCTCAAGCACCAGCGCGCCGGATCCCATCCGGGGAAACGTGCCGGTACACAGGAGGACAATAAGACTCACGCCCTCCTTCTCCAACCGGGCGACGCTATCTTTCATCCGGGACAGGACCAGATCCTTGTCGACACGCACCGATGATCCGTCCCGCAAGCGGGTGACCAAAACCCGGTGCGGGTCCTGGGGCTCCAGGAGGGCCAGATCCTGGGGCCCCAGGCCGTCCAGCGCGCCGGCTTCGATCACTTCAACCGCGCCCAGGTGGGGCAGCATTCGCGGGACCACATCGCTGCGGGGCGATTGGCCGATGGTCACCAGCCCGATTCGCCTCGGCCGGTCTTCACCTGGCACCGGATTCCGGAAAGGCATACGATACAACCTCCTGGCCGATGACCTCTTCGACGGCGCGGAACAGCTCCGGGTCCCGCATGCCCGCACCGAGCGGGAGGGAACCTGCCGGGATGTAGACGATAACGACGTCCATGCCTTCCCGGATGTCCGCGCCGGAAACGGGCAACCCGCTGTCGGCGGCAATGGTCGCCAGCAAGTCGGGAAACGTTCCCAGGCGCTGGCCGCTGCTTTCCAGGGTCATGTACTCGTTCCAAAAGCTCAACTCGTACTCATCGTCCCCCGCCTGCACTGCCACTTGGCCGTAGTCGAATCCGCCCTCGGTCACCAGGCGGAACCGGGAAACCCGCCCTTGGGCTACCACGTTCCCGTTCAAGATGCCCGCGGCGGCGGCCGCCACCGCCGGACCGCCTCCGGACATGGCTTCCCTCATGGCCCGGCCGACCCGGGCGGCCAAGCCAATGGCACCGACCGCAGCGTGTTCCCGGACGTAGGAAACAGTCACTGGGTTGCGGGCGACCGCCACCAATCCCCCGGCGTCCACCGCCGCCCGCCGGATCGCAGCGGCCGCCACGTTCATTGATCCTTCGACCACCATCCGAATCCGGCGACCCTTGTCCGGGTCGCCGCCTACGGCGGTCTGGACGGAGCGGTAACCGGGTTTCCGATGCAGCCCCATAGCCCCCATCAGTCCCGTCGGGTGGGCCCGGCCGTTGCACGGGGCATCCACCACCGGAATGCCCAGGATGGCCGCTTGAAACCAGCCGTTGACCGTCGAGGACCCGCCGTTTTCGCTAGTGATCAAGCCGGCCAGCGGCACCCTGGCCGACTCCTGCAACAAGCGGACGGCCTCCACGTAATCCACCGGTTGCACAAATCGTTCCGTGGCCGCGGGGGCACCGACCGACGATACCGTTGCCAGCACGTCATCCGCTGCCAGCTCGTCGACGGATACCAGTTTGATCGGGCCCACATCCAGGGCCAGCAAGCCTTCCCGCAATCCCTCATCCATTGAGCCGCCGCCACCGCCGCCCAACAGGGCGCCGCCAATAACGGCATCGTGCAAAAACTCCCGGTCCACGTTCAATCTCATCATCCCTCTCCTGCCACGGCTCCGGATCCGAACAGCTCATCCCTGGACGGGCGGGTGGCCGCCGGGAACCGGTTCATAATCGTATCGCTTGCTGATGGAAAGTCCCGTCTTGCACCGCAAATCCGCCAACATTTCCGCCAGCTTAAATCCGGCCACGACCGGATCGACGACGGGTACCCCCAGGTCCCGGGCAAGGCGCGGGGCCGTATCTTCCATGGCGGCACACCCGAGGACGATGACCTCGGCCAAGTCATTTTCCACGGCCTTGAGCGCCTGCCCCTTGATGGCATCGTAGGCCGCCTTTGGGTCGGCGTGCAGCTCGGCCACACCCATCCCGGCCGGCCGCCACGACGCGATGCGGTGTTTGAACCCGTAAACGAGGGCGTTGTCGGACATCCGGGGAATCCACTTGGCCCGCCCGACGATGACGGAAAATCGGGACCCCAAAAGGCTGGCCAGATGCAGGGATGCCTGGCCTACGCCGACTACGGGCATGTCGAGGGTTTCTCGCAACTCCCGCAGCCCCGGGTCGTAAAAGCACGCGACGACGACCGCGTCGAACGCCTCTTGCCAGTGGGGCGCCCGCTTCAGCATCAACGACAGCGCGTGGTGGTCAGCGACGTGGTATTCGAGGTCCGGCGGTCCCCCCGGGAGGCTGGTCACCGCCACCCTGGTTCCCGGGTGCGCGATGCTCTCTAACCGCCGCTTTACCCGCAAAGTCCGGGATTCAGGAGCATCTACCGGGATGACGTGCAACACCCGGGGACCGTCGTCACTCCCTGTACGGTCAGCTCGCGGCCGGGACGCCACGCCCGGGATCCCCCTCGCTGTGGAGATGGCAGCTGACCCGCAAATTCCCATCCAAGGCTACGAAACTAGGCGGAATGTGCCGGCAAACGTCCATGACCTTGGGGCACCGGGGATGGAACGGGCATCCGGCCGGCACCCGGGCCGGACTTGGGGTTTCCCCGGTCAGCGGGATCTTTTCGGGGATCAACGCCAATTCTTCTTCATCCACCGTGGGGATGCAGGAAAGCAGCGCGTTGGTGTACGGGTGCTCGGGACGTTCGAAGATCCGTCTTGCCGGACCCTGCTCTACCAGCCGCCCCAAGTACATGACGCCCACGTGATCGGCCATGTTGCGCACCAGGCTCAGATCGTGGGTTATGAACAGATACGTCAGGCCCAATTGGGTCTGCAACCGCTTCAACAATGCCACGATTTTCGCCTGCACCGAAACGTCCAGCGCCGATGTGGGCTCGTCGAGGACAATAAACTTCGGCTCCAGCGCCAGCGCCCGCGCGATGCCGACCCGCTGCTTCTGTCCCCCGCTCAGGTGGCTGGGATACCGGTACAGAAACTCCCGGGGCAATTCCACCAAATCCAGAAGTTCTTGCACTCGTTGCGCTCGCTGCCGTGCGTCTCCAAACCCATGGATGACCAACGGGTCCTCCAGAATTTCCTTGACCCGGCGACGGGGATTGAGCGACGATGTCGGGTCTTGGAAGACGACTTGGATCTGGCGGCGCAGGCGGCGCAGCTCGCCTTCATGAAGCCGGGTGATGTCTTGCCCGTCAAACAGGATTGTACCCCCGGTCGGTTCGTAGAGCCGGGCCAACACTTTGCCCAGCGTGGTTTTGCCCGATCCCGACTCCCCCACCAAGGCAAACGTCTCTCCCGGCCGGATGTCGATGTCTACCGAATCGACCGCCTTCACGACCCCCACTTGCTGTCTGAAAAGCCCCCGGGTGATGGGGAAATACTTTTTTACCCCCCGGGCCACGACCAAGGGTTCGACTTGAGAACGCCCCGGCTCCCCGGCTGCCGTTGGGGTATGCTGGGTCACGCTATCCGCCCCCTTTCAGAGCGCCCGGCCGGCGCGTATAGATGACAAGCCACCTGATGTCCTTGGTCCATCACCGCCACCGGCGGCTGCTGTTCCCTGCAGGCGTCAAGCCGCGCCGGGCACCGATCGTAAAAACGGCAACCGCGCGGGGGATTCACGTAGTCGGGAATCCGGCCGTCAATCCCCTCCCCCATTTGTCCAGTAAGCTTGGGTATCGATTGCAACAGGCCCTGGGTGTACGGGTGGTACTGGTGACGGAACACCAGATCGGTGGGCGCTGTTTCGGCGACGCCGCCGGCGTACATGACATAAATGCGATCGCTAACTTGCCGCGCCACGCCCAAGTTGTGGGTGATGAGCAAGATCGCGGTACCTTGTTCCCGAGCCAGCTCCTTCATGAGAGCGAGAACCTGATCTTGAACGGACACATCAAGGGCGGTTCCCGGCTCATCGGCGATCAAGAGCTCCGGCTCGTTGATCAACGCCAGCGCGATCAATACCCGCTGCCGCATTCCCCCGCTGAGTTCGACGGGGTAACGGTCGATGGTCCGGGCCGGGTCCGGGATGCGAACCCGGCGCAACATCTCAATGGCCTTCTCACGGGCGTGTTCCCGTTCCCGCCGGTTGAAGCGACGGGCCGCGTAATTCAGCCACCCAGCTCGGGGTCTGCCCTGCCACAACACGACGTCCATCAACTGTTCGCCGATGGTGAAGACGGGATTCAGGGCGGTCATGGGGTCTTGGAATACCATCGATATCCCTGCTCCCCGAATCTGCTGCCACTCCGCCTCCGGCAAGTTCAACAAGCTCCGACCCCGGAACCGGATGTCCCCGCGGACGATCCGGGCCGGTCCCGGCAAGAGGCCCAAAATGGCCTTGCTGGTCACCGACTTGCCGCACCCGGTTTCGCCGACCAGCGCCACCATTTCGCCCCGGCGAATCTCGACGTTGACCCCGTTCACCACCTTGGCGATGCCGTCGTACGTGCGGAAGTGGATGTGCAAATCCTCCACGACCAGGAGCGGTTCACCCATGAACGTTCCTCCTAGTTCCACCGGTCCAAGTCGACATCGAAGACGTCCCGCAGCCCGTCCCCGAGCAGGTTGAATCCAAGGACCGTGATGAAGATGGCCAAACCCGGAAACGTCGCGATCCACCACGAGTCCGGGAGATAGAGGCGTCCCTCGGCGATCATCGTGCCCCAAGCAGGCGTGGGTGGCTGAGCACCGAGACCGAGGAAACTGAGCGATGCGCCGATCAAGATTACGAAGCCCATGTCCAAGGTAGCCTTGACGATCAGGGGCGATAGGACGTTTGGCAAGACTTCCTTGAACGCGATGCGCCATTTGCTCGCCCCCAGGGAGCGGCTCGCTTCGACGAACACCTCTTCTTTGACCTTGAGCACTTCTCCCTGCACCAGGCGGGTAAACCACGGCCACCAGCCAAACGCGATGGCGAACATCGCGTTGGTCAGGTTGTAGCTCAGTGCGGAAGCGACCGCCAGAGCCAGCAGCGTGGGGGGAATGGCGAGAAAAATATCCGTAAGACGCATGATGACGGTGTTGACCCAGCCTCCCCACAGGCCAGCCACCAATCCCAACGGCACGCCGATCGCGATCGCGATGCCCAGCACGACAAAGCCCAACATTAAGGAAATCCGGGCGCCGAACATGAGGCGGCTCAAAATGTCCCGCCCGATATGATCCGTCCCAAACGGGTGTTCCGAGCTGGGCGGCTGGTGGGCTTGCCAAAACTTGACACCCCGGCCCACGTCTTCCGGATATGGAGCCATCCACGGCGCAAACACGGCGGTGACGATCACCATGAACACCAGCCCCAGACCCAACAACGACGTACTGCTGCGCTTCAAGCGGTACCATACCCGGCGGAACTCGTCGGCAAAGGCGGCGGTTCCAGGATTCATCGGGATTCACCTCCGTACTTGATACGGGGGTCCAGGTAACCGTACAGGAGATCGATGACAAGGTTGGCGAGGACGTAGGCAACGCCTACCACCATCGTCACCGCAACAATCGCGTTGAAATCTTTGTAGATGATCGCCTGCACGCCGTACTGGGCCATGCCCGGCCAGGCGAAGACCGCCTCCACCAAGAACGCGTTTCCCAGTAAGAATCCATAGGTGAGACCGATGATGGTCAAGGCGGACGTAAACGCATTTTTCAACATATGCTTGGCCGTAATCAGGTTCGCGGGCAGCCCGTACGCCCGAGCGGCCATGATGTAGTCCCGCCGCATCTGCTCGATCATGCTGGCGCGAACCAACCGCATAATCTGCCCCAGGGTCGCCAAAGACAATGTGAACGCCGGCAGCAGAATATGCCGGAGGGAATCCCAAAACGCCGGCCAGTCCCCCGTCAAGATGCTGTCCAGCAAGTACAATCCGGTGACGGATTCAGGCGGGCTCGCGGCCCGTCCGATGGTCGGCAGCCAGCCCAGGTAGAATGCGAAGATAAGTTGAAGCAAAAGTCCCAGCCAAAAGCGCGGCAAGGCCACCCCCGACAAGGCCACAACGCGCGAGAGTTGATCTTCCCACCCGTCCTTGTGAACTGCCGATCGGACTCCCAACGGAACGCCGAGCCCGATGGCCAACACCATGGCCACCGTCGTCAGCTCGATGGTCGCCGGGAGAAACTCCCGCACATCATCGGCCACATTGCGGTTGGTTCGGAGCGATTGGCCGAAATCGCCCTGAAAAACGCCGGTCAACCAGCGGATGTACTGAATGTGCAACGGTTGGTCAAGTCCCATTTGTTCCCGCAACCGTTCGATCTGGGCCTGGGTGGCTTCGGGCCCCAGGGCCATGCGCACGGGATCGCCCGGCATCACCCGGGCGATGACGAACACCAGCACGGAAAGGCCGAACAAGACGGGGATGACGTGCAGCGTCCGCCTGAGCAGGAAATCCTTCGTCATGGCGTTACCTCCCGCGGGAAGCCGGGGCGCCCATAACCCAGGCCCCCGGCTACGCGCCCCCCCCCCAAAAAACCAAATCTTGGAAGGGGAAATTGTATAAAGCCACC
>JACDOI010000002.1 GCA_017656145.1 Bacillota bacterium
CAAAACCGATGGCCAAACCCGCCACCCCTGCCGCGGCGAGAAGGGAAGCGGTATTGATGCCGAGCCCGTCAAGGATCATGACGCCGGCCACGAAGTAGATGCCGTAATGGGCAATGCTTTTGACCAGTGACGCGATGGTGCGGCCGCGCCGCTCATCCAGGTGACGAAGCCGGGTGCCGTCGTCGGCGAACACCCGGTCGATGATCCGTGCGCTGACCGCCACCGCCACTCGGGCCAAAACGGCGATGATCAGGATTTGCAGCAACGTCTGGCCCGCTTGCACCAGCGTATCGAAGCTTAGTCCCTCGGGCCAAATCCCTCGAACGAACTCCCCCACGAAGCGCCCACCTTGTGCCCTCCGCGCGACCGCCGCCGGCGCCCGCACCGGTTTTGCCGTTGTAATACGGCTCGCGGGTTCGTCTTACCTTCTAGGGAGTGTACCCGCGGGCACTATTCCTTTACCGCGGTCACAATCCCTTGGCCAAACCGCGTTGGGCCTTGGCCGTCCGGATCAACCGCCAGCGGGCTTGCCAGCGCTCACGCTCGGTCAACGCCGCCCACGGTGCGCTGTCCCCATGCCCGCAACTCCCGGCCGGTGACTCGGGACGAGCCGGCGCCCCGCACCGCCGGCAAAACGCCCCGGCGTGCCACGGCGCCCCGGTCCGGACTATCGGAGCCGCCATGCCGCTCACCTCCCGTTCGGTCGCTCACGAGCCATGAGCATATCACGTCCGGTGCCCGTTGACCAGCCCCGGATGGCCGCTTCCCGAGCCGCGGGGTAGGGGGAACGGTCCGCCAACGGCCTCCGCATCGTTTCTAAACGAGATTGGGAAAGCCGATCTGGCGCAGCGCCTCGTAGGCTACAAGGGCGACCGCGCTGGCCAGGTTGAGGGAGCGGAACCCCGGCCGCATGGGGATGCGGACTACTGTGCCCGGATAGTTCCCCAAAATGTGGTCCGGCAGTCCCGTGCTTTCCTTTCCGAAGACGAGAAAGTCCCCGGGCCGGTAGCGGACCTCCGTGTACGGCCGGACGCCTTCGGTGGCGACAAAGAAGAGCCGAGCGCCCGGGTGGCCGGCGATCAACTCGTCAAAGGAGTTGTGGTAGATGACCGGCAACGCATGCCAGTAGTCGAGCCCGGCGCGGTGCAAGGTCCGATCGTCGGTGGCAAATCCCAAGGGGTGGACGAGGTGCAAAGTCATGCCGGCACAGGCGCACGTGCGGCCGATGTTTCCCGCATTGGCTGCGATCTCCGGCTCTACAAGAACGATGTTGAACGGCACAGGCCTGGCCCCTCCCGAAACGCCCCGGCCCAAAGGCCGGACCCCGCGTCATCCCTGCGAATTGTATCCCCGCGTGGACCGCGCGCGCAACGCCCGGTCCGCCCGGAACGGCCCATGGCGCCGGGTTCGAGCACCTTCATCCGCCGCCCGTGGTACAATCGTAGGATGTAAGGAGGAGACGGCAGTGCCGGTCAAAAGCCAACAACATCCCCGCCTGATGGACGACATCGTCGTATTCGGCATGCCCGACGCGGACACCGTCGCCCAAATTCGCCGCTGCGCCGCGCCGGAGGAAACGGCCGGTGCCGTCTTGTGCGCCGACGCCCATAAAGGGTACTCGATGCCCATCGGCGGCGTCGTGGCGTACCGGGGCCTGACGTCGCCGTCGGGAGTTGGTTTCGACATCGGGTGCGGAAACAAGGCGGTTCGCACCAATCTCAAGGTCGCCGACGTCCGCCGGGATTTGCCGCGGCTGATGGACCGGATTTTTCAGCGGATCAGCTTCGGCGTCGGCCGCAAGAACCCGGAACCGGTGGACCACCAGCTGTTCGACGACCCCCGCTGGAACGTGCACCCCAAAGTTGCGGCCCTAAAGGATCTGGCCCGCAGCCAGCTGGGCACCGTCGGCGCCGGCAACCATTATGTGGATCTTTTGGAGGAACCCGCCACGGGAGACTTGTGGGTAGCGGTCCACTTCGGTTCCCGGGGTTTTGGCCACAAAACGGCCAGCGGCTTTTTGAACCTGGCCGCGAACCGGCCCTTCGACGCCCCGATCCGGGGGGAATCCATGGACCATCCGCCCACCCTCCTGCGCCTGGACACAGACCTCGGCCAAGCGTATCACGCAGCCATGGAACTGGCCGGCACGTACGCCTATGCCGGCCGGGATCTGGTGGTGGACCAGGTGCTGGCCATTCTCGGCGCCCGGGCGACGTTTGAGGTGCACAACCACCACAATTTCGCGTTCAAAGAGGTGCACAACGGTGAGGAGCTCATCGTGGTGCGGAAAGGGGCGACGCCCTGCCATCCGGGCCAGGTCAGCTTCATCGGCGGCAGCATGGGCGACATGTCGGTGATCGTCCGGGGAAAGGACAGCGCGGCGGCCCGGGCGTCGTTGTTCAGCACGGTCCACGGTGCCGGCCGAATCATGAGCCGGACTCAGGCAGCCGGGAGGTGGCGCCGGGTCCGGGGCCGGAGGGTGCGGGAAGGCGGCGCGATCTCCATGGACGCGGTTCACCGCCAGCTCAAAGCGATGGGGATCGAATTGCGGGGCGGCGGGCCCGATGAGGCGCCCGCGGTGTACCGTCGGCTTCAGGAAGTGCTCGACGCGCACCGCGAGACCTTTGACGTGCTGCACGTGTTGCGCCCCGTCGGGGTGGCCATGGCCCCGGCGGACGAGTTCGATCCGTACAAGGACTAAACCCGCAGCATCCGTGGGGTGCTTTGATCCCCTACCGCTCGGCCGCCTGTTGCTCCGACCGGCCGCGGTGTATCCCAGCGGAGGACCGCTTCCCGTTCACCCGTCCGGAAGCCCCTTAGCGCCGCCAAAAGAGGAGCAGCCACAGCCCGGCGGACACGACCACCGTCGCGACCCAGATGGCCCGCCACCAGAACCGCTCGGACCGGGCTGCCCGTTCCCGCAAGTTCCTGAGTTCCCGCGCCGCCTGCTGCCGGTCGCTGCTCATCACCGCATCTCGCCCCCCCGTCCCCCCGGCGGCGGGGTCAACCGGGCCCGCGACCCGCGTGCTCGGGCATGACCCGCCGGCCCCAAGCCGTGGCCTTCCCGCGCCAAACGATTCGTTGTTTATCTTATAGTTCATTAACACTCTTCTGCTTCCTCCGCCGCCGGGCTTCCCCGTGCGCCGGCCGCGGGGCAGTCCGTACACCCGGCAGGAACCCGCGCCGGTCCCGGGGAAAATGGAACTTCGCGGCGCCTCGGCGCCCAAGCCTGGGGCAAGGAGCGTCGAAACGATGGACCCGTTCGACTACGCCGCCCCCAGCTCCCTGGATGAAGCTATCCGGCTGCTGGCAGAGGCGGATGGGGCGGCCCGCCCTTTGGCCGGCGGCACAGATCTCATTCCGCAGCTTTCGGAAGGACGCCGCCGGGCCCGCTTGGTGGTCGACGTCAAGAACATCCCGGAACTCCGGCAACTCCGCTTTCATCCGGCTGAAGGATTGACCATCGGGGCCGCGGTGACCTGTGCGGAGCTGGCCGAAAGCCCGGTGGTACGCCAGCTGTATCCGGCCGTCGCGGACGCGTGCTCGCTGATCGGTTCGGTCCTGATCCAACACCGGGCCAGCCTCGGCGGCAACCTGGCCAATGCGGCGCCCAGCGCCGACGGCGTTCCGCCGCTCATCGTCCACAGGGCCGCAGTGCGGATCGCCGGGCCCGATGGGGTGCGGGAAATGCCCGTCGAAGACGTGTGCGTGGGACCGGGGATGACAGCGCTGGCACCGGGCGAACTCATCGTCGCCTTTCGCATATCCCCGCCGCCTGAGGCCACGTCCTCCTGCTACGTGCGGTTTACTCCCCGGCAGGAAATGGACATCGCCGTGGCTGGAGCCGCGGCCGCGGTGACCGTTGATCCGTCGACCGGGCTTTGCCGAACAGCCGTCATCGCCTTGTCGGCCGTGGCGCCCACGCCGGTGCGGGCGCCGGAAGCCGAAGCGTACCTTGCCGGAAAACCGCTGACCGACCCGCACCTGGAAGCCGCCGCCCGGCTGGCGGTCCGCTCAGCCCAGCCCATCTCGGACGTGCGGGCAAGCGCCGACTACCGCCGGCATCTTGTGACCGTCGTGACCCGCCGGGCGCTTCTTGGCGCCCGAAATCGGCTGGCGGCGGACGGGCGGCACGGGACGTCTCCCGGTGCGGCCGGGCCGAAGGAGGGATTGTCCGGTGTCGCGGAAGGTGGCCGTTGAGGCCGTCATCAACGGCGCTCCGCAGGCGTTTGTGTGCGAGCCCCGGCAGACGCTGCTCGAGGTGTTGCGGGAAGGGCTCGGCCTGACGGGCACCAAGGAAGGTTGCGGAAACGGCAATTGCGGCGCGTGCTGCGTGCTCCTGGACGGCCGCCCGGTCCCTAGCTGCCTGGTCTTGGCGGTCGAAGCGGCCGGCCGGGATATTCTGACGGTCGAAGGGCTGGCCGAAGGAGAGCTCCACCCGCTCCAGCAGGCGTTTTTGGAGCACGGAGCGCTGCAGTGCGGCATCTGCACCCCCGGATTTCTGATAGCCGCCAAGGCGCTACTGGACAAAAATCCGCAACCGGCGGAGCAGGAAGCCCGGGCATGGCTGGCCGGCAACTTGTGCCGCTGCACCGGCTACGACAAGATCATCCGGGCCGTGTTGGATGCGGCCGGCCGCTTGCGCTCCGTGGACCCCAACCCGAAAGAGGAGGCCCATCCGGCATGACGCTGGCGCAATCCCGCTCCTACCGAGTGATCGGGACCCGGCCGGTTCGGCACGACGGCGTCGACAAGGTCACCGGCCGGGCCCAGTACGGCGCGGACGTGCGCCTGCCTGGAATGCTGTACGGCTGCGTCGTCCGTAGCCCCTACCCCCACGCCCGGCTGCGCGCGATCGACACCAGCCGGGCCGCGGCCCATCCCGGAGTCAAGGCGGTCATCACCGGAGCGGACATGCCTGCCATCGACACGAACGCGGTGGCCGACCTGGGCGAGGGGGCCATCGAGCTCAAATTCGCCAGCCTGCTGATCATGGCCCGGGACAAGGTGGTCTTTCGCGGCCAGCCGGTAGCCGCGGTGGCCGCGGTCAGCCCTCAGGCCGCCGCCGAGGCCGCCCGCCTCGTGGAGGTCGACTACGAACCGTTGCCCGTCGTGACCGACGCGCTGGCCGCCATGGAGCCGGGATCGCCCCGCGTCCACGACGACCTGTACACCGTCGTCCCCGGGGGCAGCCGCCGGGACTCGCCCAGCAACATCGCCTTGCACGTCCAGTACGAGCGGGGCGACGTGGAGGCGGGCTTTGCCGGCGCCGACGTGGTGGTGGAGCGGGAATTCCGCACCGCGATGGTCCACCAGGGGTATATCGAACCGCAAAACGCCACCGCGGCCTGGGAGCCCGGCGGCCGGCTAACCGTGTGGACCAGCACCCAAGGCGCGTTCTCCGTCCGGCAGCAGCTGTCGGACTTGCTGCAGATTCCGGTGGGGCGGATCAAGGTGGTCCCGATGGAGATCGGCGGCGGGTTCGGCGGGAAGATCCAGGTTTACCTGGAGCCCCTCGCGGCTCTCTTGTCCCGCAAGGCGGGACGACCGGTGAAGATGTGGATGAGCCGGGCCGAAGTGTTCACCGCCACCGGTCCGGGACCGGCAACGTACATCCGTCTCAAGATGGGCGTCACCCGCACCGGGGACTTGACCGCCGCGGCGATGCGGCTCGTGTACGATGCGGGCGCATTTCCCGGTTCGCCCGTCGGATCCGCGTGCATCACCGGATTGTCTCCTTACCGCATTCCGCATTTCCGCATCGACGGGTTCGACGTGGTGACCAACAAACCCCGGGTGCAGGCGTACCGGGCGCCGGGCGCGCCGCCGGCCGCGTTCGCAGTCGAAACGGTCCTCGATGAGCTGGCCGAAGCCATCGGGATGGATCCGATCGAGCTGCGCCTGCGCAACGCAGCGGCCGAAGGCGACCGGATGACCAACGGTGTCGCGTTCAACCGCATCGGCTTTAAGGAAGTGCTTGTGGCGGCCAAAAACCACCCGCACTACCGGGCCCCGCTCCCTCCGGGCGCCACAGGCCGGGGCGTGGCGGCCGGATTCTGGATGAACGGCCGCGGCACGTCCACCGTCCATCTAACCTTCAATCCCGACGGCACGGTCAACTTGATCGAAGGCTCGACCGACATCGGTGGCAGCCGGGCGTCACTGGCCATGATCGTCGCGGAGGAGTTGGGGCTTGACGCGCACGATGTGAAGCCTGTCGTCGCGGACACCGATTCGGTAGGCCACACCGACGTCACCGGCGGAAGCCGGGTGACGTATTCGACGGGCGTCGCCTGCCACCGGGCGGCCCTCGATGCCATCGCACAGCTGAAACCGCGCGCGGCCCAGCTGCTCGATGCCAATCCCGGAGATGTCGAGTTCGGGGGCGGAGAGTTTTGGGTGTCCAGTGAACCCCGGCGCCGCATTGGCATCAAAGAAGTCATCGCAAAGCTGGGCAAGACGGGCGGCCCCATCGTTGCCCGGGGCGTGTCCCGGGGCCTGGCGATGGCCCCCGGGTTCGGCGTGCACATTGCCGACGTGCGGGTTGATCCGGAAACCGGCAAGGTGGACGTCGTCCGCTACACGGCCGTGCAGGACGCGGGCAAAGCCATCCATCCGACCTACGTTGAGGGCCAGCTGCAGGGCGGCGCGGCCCAAGGCGTGGGCCTGGCGCTGTTTGAGGAATACGTGTTCGAAGACGGCATCCTGCGCAACCCCAGCTTCCTGGACTACCGGATGCCGACGGCGCTCGATTTGCCCATGATCGACACGGTCATCGTCGAGGTTCCGGCATCCGACGGTCCCTACGGGGTGCGAGGCGTCGGCGAGGTGCCCATTGTGCCGCCGGCAGCCGCCATCGCCAACGCGATCTACCGGGCCGCGGGCGTTCGGCTGCGGCAGCTGCCCATGACGCCGGAAAACGTGTGGCGGGCTTTAGCTGGGCGGGACGCGGCCTTGCCGAGCACGCCTAAAGCGGCGCCGGATGCAGCAATGGCGGCAACAAAGGAACGCCGGGCGGAGCCGCCGGGGACCTCCGGCTAAAGCGGTGCGGCTCTGGCGCAAGCGCGCATCAGGGGAGGTTCGACCGTTTTGCCGAGGATCTGGGTTCCCAGTCCCATGCGGGACGCCGTAGGCGGCCGGGCCACCGTGGAAGTGGACGGTGAAACGGCCCGGGAAGCGCTGGAAGCCCTCATGGACCGCTTCCCCCAAGTCCGGGAGCGCCTGTTGGACGCCCGCGGCGCTCTCTCGCCCCACCTCGCGGTGCTGGTCGACGGAACCGAACTGGAAAGCCTCGACACCCCCCTCCGTCCCGACAGCGAGCTGGTCATCACCCCGGCGCTGGGGGGAGGGGTTTGCCCGGCGCCGTCCCCGGCACGCCTGCGGGCCCCGGCGGCTCGCCGGCCGGATCGACGGGCTCGTCGACGTCCCTGAGCTCGCCGGCGTCGATGGGCAAGGTCCGCAGGGCCCGACCGAGACTGAGAAGCACCGCCCGGCCACCGCGGTCGCCCTCGAGCTCGAGGAACGCGGGCCACACCGGCCGCCGCACGACGCAGGGCGGGCCCGGCTTGCCCGGGCCGTAGAGGGCTGCGGCGGCCAAAACGCCCGGAGTGAGGGCCAGTTGCGCGAGGCGGGCCACGGTGCGGGGCCGCACGAACGGTTGATCGGCGAGCAATACCGCGGCTGCCTGTTGCCCGCCGGCCATGACCGCCCGGATCCCCGCAATAAGCGATGAGGCCTGGCCGGCCGCGTAGTCGGGGTTGTGCGCCAAGCGAACCCCGGGCAAGCCCGCGAGAACCGCCTCGACTTCCGGCGCGCCGTACCCGGTCACGACCCAAACGGGCCCAAGGCCGGCCGCAAGGCAAGTCGCGGCCACCCGGCGGACCATGGGCTCGCCGCCGCACGGCATCACCTGCTTGAGCCGCCCCATCCGGGTCGCCCGGCCCGCCGCGAGAACGATCGCGGCCACCGGCAGCGGGGCGGGGTTCTGTTGTCCTCCGCTTGTTGCGCCTGGCGTCGCATTCATTTCCAACATCAAGTTCTCGATGAACCTCGCTCCGCCTGCCGACCCACCCATTCGTGCAGGCATGACTCAACAACTTGACTGTTTTGAGGAAATATCAGTATACTGTTTCCAGCCGACTTAATACTTGTCTTTTTACTAATATTGCGCGTCGGCTCGCCGGCCCGATGCAGTAGCCGGGGACCGCCTTGCCCGCGCCCAAGGAGGTTCGCCCGTGCCAAACACTGCCCAACGCACCGTCGCCGCGGTGGCCGCACCAAGGACGAAGCGCCGCCTTTTGGACCGGGACCGGTTCTTGGGCTCTCTTCTCCTGTCGCCGGCGGTGCTGTACATCGCGCTGCTTGTGGGGTTTCCATTTCTCTTCGCGATTTATCTCAGCTTGACCGACGCCACCGTGGGCCGTCCGGTGGGCGCGTTCATCGGCCTTGACAACTTCCGAGAAATCATCGAAAGCCGCGGGTTTCGCGCCGCCCTGCGCAACACGTTCGTGTTCACCTTCGTGTCCCAGGCCGTCATCCTGGCCTTGGCCAACAGCCTCGCCCTGGCGCTGCAGCGGGACTTCCGGGGCAAGGGCCTCGTGCTGTTTCTCATCCTGCTGCCGTGGGTGGCGCCGGTTTCGCTCAGCACCATCGGCTGGCTGTGGATCTTCCACTCTCGCTTCAGCCTCATCGACTGGGTCTTGCGACAGCTTGGCCTTTTGGAAGGCAACCTTTTTTGGCTGGGCCGGCCGGATCTGGCCATGATCGCGATCATCGTCGTTCATGTGTGGCGCATGTTCCCGTTTTCCACGGTCATTCTCATGGCCGGCCACAGCGCCCTGCCCAAGGACGTGCTGGAGAGCGCCCAAGTGGACGGGGCCGGATTTTGGCGGCAGTTGTTCCAGATCCGGCTGCCGCTGCTTTTGCCCATCATGAGCGTGGCCGTCCTGTTCAGCACCGTGTTCACATTTGCAGACATGACGGTCGTGTACGTGCTCACCCGGGGCGGGCCGTTTGACACGACGCACGTGCTGTCGAGCCTGGCGTACTTCCGCGGCATCTTCGGCGGAAACTTGAGCATCGGCGCGGCCATTTCGCTGTTCCTCTTTCCCGTGCTGCTCATCGCCGCGGTGCTCATCCTGCGCCTGGCCCGGCGGACGGAGGTGACATAACTTGGCCGCAGTGGCCGGAAACCGCGCCCGCCGCCTCGCCTTGCGGACGGGGCACATCCTGGTATTGGTTTTGTTCGTGCTCTTCACGGCGACACCGTTTGCATGGATGCTCATCACCGCCTTCAAGCGGGACAGCGACTTGTACAACCCGGACAACAACCCGTTTTGGTTCAACGAGCCGCCGACCCTCGAGCATTGGGCATACGTCTTCCAGCGGACGCCGTACCTTCAATGGTTGCTCAACACCGCCGTGGTAGGCCTGGCCGTCATCCTCATCACGCTCGCGCTGGCCTTGCCCGCAGCATACAGCCTGTCGCGGCTTTTGGGGCGATGGGGCGAGCGGCTTGGCATTGCCATCTTCCTCGTATACCTGGTGCCGCCGACCCTGTTGTTCATCCCGATGGCCCGGGTCGTCAGTTCCCTGGGCTTGCAAAACACCCTCTGGTCGCTGATCGTCGTCTACCCAACCATCACCATTCCGTTTTCCACGTGGCTGTTGATGGGGTTTTTCAAGTCCATCCCCCGGGATTTGGAGGAAGCAGCTATGATCGACGGCTGCAGCCGGCTTGGGGCGCTTCGCCGGGTGGTGCTCCCCCTGGCCGTGCCCGGCATTGTGACCGTCGTCATCTTCAGCTTCACCCTTTCGGCGCAGGAGTTCATTTACGCCCTGACCTTCGTCACGTCCACCGCGGTCAAAACCGTCAGCGTCGGCGTCCCGCAGGACATGGTCCGGGGCGACATCTTCTACTGGGGTCCGCTGATGGGCTCAGCGTTTCTGGCCAGCGTCCCCGTGGCCGTGCTCTACTACCTGGTGCTGGATCGGTTTATCGCAGGCTTCACGACCGCCGGCGCGTTCAAGTGAGCCCGGCGACCGAAAGGGAAAGGGGGCGGTGCCACCGGCGGGAGCTTGCGGAACCGGGGCAGCGGAAGCGCACCGATTCAAAGACGGCGACGGCGCACGTTCAGTCTGACACAGGAGGTGTTCGACGGTGTGGCGGACGAGGACGACCAGGCGGGATTTCCTCAGGACGGTGGGCGCCGGGGCGCTGGCCGCGGGCGTGCCGATTCTCGGCCGCGGGCCTTCCCGGGCGGCGGCCCAGGGGGGCAGGCGACTGCGGTTGCGGATTTTGCAGTGGCAGCACTTTGTCCCTCCCTATGACGATTGGTTCAACAACGTGTTCGCTCCCCGGTGGGGCGAGCGCCACAACGTCGAGGTCGTCGTGGACAACGTCGGACTGGCGGACTTACCGGCCATTGCAGCGGCCGAAGCGGCCCGGGTGGCGGCCGGGCAAGATCCGGGACACGACATGATCCAGCATTTGAGCCCTCCGGCGGCGCTGGAACCGCAGGTCATCGATCACGGCGACCTGATCAAGGAGTTGCTGGCGTCTTCTCATCCCGCCAGGCCGGGCGGCGTCGGCAACTACACCAAACTCGCTCATCTCAGCACGTACAACCCGGTGACCGGCAAGTACTTCGGCTTTTCCGACAACTTCGTCCCCGACCCCATCCACTACCGCGCCGACTTGTGGCGGCAGGCCGCCGCTCAACTGGACGGCTTCGACGGCGTTCACGCCTTGAACGGCCCCGTCACGTGGCACGACATCTTGCGGGCGGGCCGGGTTCTCAAGCGCATGGGGCACCCGGTGGGCTTCGGGCTGTCGCAGGAGTTGGACAGCAATATGATCCTGCGGGCCATGATGTACTCGTGGGGCACGGCTATCCAAGACCAAGACAGCAACGTCGTCCTGGACAAGCCGCCCTTCCGGGAAAAGACGCTCGACCTGCTCCGGTTTGTCAAGCAGCTGTATGAGGAAGCCATGTTCCCCGGCGTGTTCGCCTGGACCGCGGCCAGCAACAACGAGGAGTTTTTGGCCGGCCGGCTGTCGATGGCCGCCAACGCGATCTCCATCTCCCGCACGGCCCAAGCGGCGGCGCTGCAAGCCCTTGAGCGCGGCGAAAACCCCGAGACTTCGCCCGCGATCCAGTTCGCGGTCAACACGGAGATCACGTCGCTCGCGCCGGCAGGCCCCGAAGCGGCCCGGGGACTTGAGCACGTCATGGGCGTCTACGCCATTTGGGACACCGGCAACACTGCGGTCATCGACGCGGCCCAGCAGTTGCTGTTCGATCTGGTGCACAGTTTCGATCCCGACGTGGCCGAGGCCGAAGGCTGGGGTCCGGGCAAGTTCGTCGCGAGCCAAGCGTACGACTACCCGACCTTCGACAACGCCATCCCGGCCCAAAAGCGCCTGGCGTTTTTGCGCAACGACCCGATATACGCCCCCATCGCCGAGGCGACGGGCGACCGGCCCAACAAGCTGGAGAGAGTCGAGGCGGCCATGGACTGGGCGCTCCACGTCGGTTGGCCCGGACCGGCCAACGCGGCCATTGACGAGGTATTCAACACGTTCGTCATCCCGGTCATGTTCGCCCGGGTCGCCCAGGGCATCGACCGGCCGGAGGATGCGTTGGATGAGGCGGCCCGCCAGATCCGCAGCATCTTTAACAAGTGGCGCCGGGAGGGACTGGTCGGAGGAACGTCATAGGCGCTCAGAGGCCGGGAAATCATGCAAAAGATACCGGTCCGGGAGGTTCCGGCCCCGCCGGAGCCTCCCGGTTTGTCTTGTCCATGCAGCGGCCTGGACTCGCGGGTTTCCCCCGCTCCCCGAGCTAGCGGCTGCGGAACCAGGCATCCACCGCCATGTACTGGCTGAGGAAGTACGGATTGAGGGCGATTCCCACCACGATGGCCACGATCACCAGCGTGAGGGCGATGGCCACCCGGCGCACGAGGAGGGGCCGGCGGGAGCTGCGCCAGACGAGGGGCAGAATCACCAGCGCGCTGGCCAGGCTTGACAAGACGACCCCCGAACCAGCCACCACGGGTTCGATGCGGCCCAGCGCCACCAGATTGGCGGCGGTCGCCGCTGTCGAGGCGCTGGATACCAGGCCGCCCGCGAGGCTGACAGCATAAAACCCGAAGCTGCCCGCGACATGTTGCGCCAGCGCGCCCAGGACGGTGATGACAGCGAACAACAGCCCGAATTGGAGAGCAGAGGCGAGGGAGAAGGGCGACTCCACCTCGATGGCCGGCGGCTCGACGCCCTCCCGCCCCCGGCCTCTCAGGGCGAGAAACAATGTCACCATCATCATCAACCCCACCGGCAACACGCCCGCGGGAAGGGCCGCCGGGGCAAAGATGGCCAGCGTCAGGCCGTTTCTCAAGAAAGCCGCGGTCTTGGCCAGCATAATGCCGCGAAACGCCAGGTCCTCCACGGCCGGGTCCCCGTCTCGGGCCTTTTCCGCGAGGGCGATGGCCGTCGCTTGGGAGTTGACAAGGCCTCCGAAAAAGCCAGTGAATACGACGCCCCGGGCGCCGTACAGCTTGAGCAAGATGTAGTTGCCGAAGCTGATGGCGCTGATGAGCACCACCATCGTCCACACGCTGCGCAAATTGAACAGGTTATAGGGATCTACCGGTCCGTCGGGCAGGACAGGAAGGATCACGAAACTCAACAGCAGCAAGGTGAACGCCGCGTGCATCTCGTTGCGCTGCAGGTGATGGGTAAACAGCACCAGCTCTTCTTTCCAGCTCAACAGGAGCAGTACGAGAATCGTCACCGCCACCGGCAAAAACAGCTGGCCTTGAGCGACCAGCATACCCACGACGGTCATCAAAAAAAGGGCTACCGACGTGGTGGATTCGACGCCCGACTCCTTGCGCAGGGCGTTGATGTTGAACACGACCACGATGACGGCAACGAACGCGAGGCTGGCCAAGGCGAACGGCGCCCCCAGGCCCCAGGACAAAAAGCCGAGCAAGCTTGCGAAAGCGAACGTCCTCAAGCCGACTTCTTTGCCGGCCCGCTCCCGCTCCAGCCCTACCAATAAGCCCAGCCCCAACGTGATGGCCAGGTTCCACAGGGTCATGTACGACAGGTCGTCACCCACGGCAAAGACTCCTTGGAACAAACTTTTTTACGCTTCTTCAGTCAGATGCCGAATTCCTGGTTTGCCGGGACTGTTCTCCCGGCAAAAGCCAGGAGCGGGCCACAAGCAGTCCGACCACGGAGAGGACAAACGACATTGCCGGAATCCAGTCCAGCCCGGCGGCGTCGGCCAGCATCCCACCCAAGAGGCTGCCTAACGCGCCGGCCAGAGCCGACGTGCCCTCGTACACCCCCACGGCTTCTCCCCGGCGCTCCACAGGGGTGCGGCGCGCGAGGCTGCCGGTGGCGCCGGTGGACAAGAACGGAAACACGGGCAACCCGAACAGCACCGCGGCCACCACCGGATCGCGCCACACCGTCATGATCCCGTACATGATCGCATATGCCCAGCAACCTGCAACGAACACCTGTTCCGGCCCTCGCCGGTCTGCCGCACGGCCCAGCGGGCCGATGATCCCAACGCCCAAAAGGCTCGCGGCTCCGAGGCTTAGGCCGAGCCACTCGGGAGCGCCGTCCAAGTACTCCGTCAAGTACGGCCCGATTACGGCGAAAAACGCCTCGTTGCCGGTGGAGGTCAGCATGATCACGGTGCAAAGGGCGGTGACGGCACGGAATTGCCAGATCGTGCCCGCCGACGCTCTCGCGGCCTGCCGGGAGGTCGAGCCCCGCTCCAGTTGCCCGATCTCGGCCCAAGAAGCGTTCTCGAACCCAATCGGGCCGGCCCCCGCCCTTCCGGACGGCTCCGCTACTTGCCGCCGCCTGACTGTAGCCGCGGACCAGAGCGCCGAACCGCCGGCAAGCCCCGCGGTCAGCCAATACCCTAAGGATATGCCGGCAAGGTCCAACCCGCTTATCAGGGCGCCCGTACCCATGCTGCCCAGCGTCCAGCCGACGAACCGCATCCGGTACAGCCCCGCGGCCGCTTCGGACGGCCGCTCGGGACAAAGCAACGTCAGCCAGCTGACGCCCAGCGGCACCACCGCGGCTTGAACCGCGGACCAAAACACCGTCCCCGCGATGAAGGCCGCCGAACCGCTCGCCATGGGAAGAAGCGCCAACCCCGCTGCGCTGAAGGCCAAGCTCCAGGCCACAAGCGGCAGCGGATTCCCGAACCGATCGCCCAGCCGGCCCCAAAGTGCGGCGAAGCCGAACCAGACAACGCCCGTCAGAGCCAGCATCAGCGTGGTCACCGCCAGGCTGGGCTCACCCAAGACTTGGCGCATGTACAGCGGTCCGTAGCCGAACACGGCGGCGCTGGCGGTCCCTTCGATCATGGCAGCTCCGAGAACAGGGGCGCGCTCTGCGGCTCCGGTCGCAAGCTTCTTCACGGCAGCTCACCGCAAGGACATAATGACCCCGGGGCCATCAACCAGAGACCGGGCGGCGGGCCACATCGACCACCCGGCCCCCCGTGATGCGCACAAGCTCCCTGGGCGCGATGGCAAACATGCTGTTGGGCGTCCCCGCGGCCGCGTACACCGTCTCGTATTGCAACAGATCCTCGTCCACCAAAGTCGGCAAGGATGAGGGATGACCGACCGGAGGCACCCCGCCGATGGCAAAGCCCGTCGCCTCTCGCACCGTGGCCGGGTCGGCCCGCTCCACCGGCGCCCCGAGCAACGCCTCGAGCTTGCCGGTGTCCGCCCGGTTCGCGCCGGAAACGAGCACGAGCACGGGGTTTCCCCCCGCCACAAAGACAAGGCTCTTGACGATTTGTCCGACAGAAGTGCCCACCGCGTCGGCCGCTTCCTGGGCTGTGCGGGTGCTTTCCGCAAACTCCCGGATCTCGATGTTCACACCCACTCGGCCCAGGGCCGCCCGCACCCGCTCCACCGCGTGCACCGCGCCCACGATCCCGCCTCCTTCTCCCGGCTGCCGGCCCGCACGGCCGGTCCTGCTGCTCGTACCCGCATTGGATGATATCCCCGTCCTTTCGGCGCCCGGAGGCCGGAACCCTGTCGGGTGGCAGGGGAGGACCGGCGCATGGAGAACATAGGTTATGGAGTATCGCATGGCGGGTTTCAGCGACCTCGTCTCCGATGCCGCGGCTTTTCCGTACAAAAAGGAGAATGTCGCGTGTACGGACCCTCGCAGTCGCTCCAGTTGATCGGCCTGGAGCCATCCTGGTCCTGCTGGACGCTGACGAGCAATGCCCTGCACAGCTGGCTCAACGATTCCTTCATAAGGCCCAATCAGCAGCCGGGAATATACCGTTGCGAATGGTGTTTGCCAAAGCGGAGTACGAAGCGTGGTTCCTCGCCTCGCTTCCTGCTTTGCGCGGGTTTCGAGGCATCGTCGAACATCCTACCGTTCCCGATGATCCGGAGGCTGTGCGCGGTGCAAAAGAATATCTCTGGAGGGAGTTCATATAGGAGGCGCACTCATGGGTTTCGTTCCGCCCCAAGACGACGATGAGCTGGAGATGCGGGAACGGGCGTGGCGCCGGCTGGCGGAAGACCGCATTCAGGAAGCCATGGCCAACGGCGCGTTCGACAACTTGCCCGGCAAGGGACGACCCCTCGATCTCCGGGAGAACCCGTACGTGCCGCCCGAACTGCGCTTGCCGTACAAGCTGCTGAAGGACGCCAGCTGCGCGCCCGACTGGATCGAGCTGGACCGGAGCGTGCGGTCCGCCCGGGAACGCGTGGACGCCTTCCAGCGCCGCCATGTGGAGTGGCTGCGCCGTCAAGTTCCGGGCCGCGACGACGCGGCCGTCATTAGCTGGCACCGCCGCATGCGGCAGGAGTTCATGCGCCGGCTGGACGACCTGAACCACCAGATCGACCGCCTGAACCTAGTCGTGCCGCAGCTTGTGCTGCAGCGGCCGCGCGTCGATGCGGCAGAGGCCTTGCGGCGGTTCGACGCCCAATGCCGGGCCGCGTATCCACCCCTCGGCGAGACGCCGGACCCGCCGGATTAGCCCCGAAACCGGGCCAGGGCCTTGGTTGTCTTCTTCCTTCTGGATTATCGCGCGGAATTATCGGATTCGCCTCCCAGGATTTCCCCGGGTGCTTGTGGAAGTATTCGATCCGATAATTGGTCTAACCACCTATCCAATTGTCGGGAGAGTACGGTCGTATGGCTCAGGCGGAACGGCTCGTTCCCGTCCGCAGCCGCCGCATGGCGGAATCCGTCATCGAACAGCTCGTCAACCTGATCCGGCAAGGCAACCTACATCCCGGCGACCGGCTGCCTTCCGAGCGAGAGCTGGCCCAAAAGCTTCGCGTCAGCCGGGTTGTCGTCCGGGAAGCTCTGATGTATATGCAGCAGGCCGGAATTGTGCACACCCGGCACGGTTCCGGCACGTATGTGTCAGGAGGGTTCGGCGACGATCGGACAGCTTGCGCGGATTCCGCCGCGCAAGACAGGCTGACATGGCTGTTTGAGTTTCGACTTGGAGTGGAGGGCGAAGCCGCCGCCCTAGCCGCCCGGAGGGCGTCCGGCACCGAGCTCAAGCAACTGGCGCAGGCGCTGGAACGCCTGCAGTCAGAGGTCGCCGGGGGCCGTTTGGGTGTGGAAGCCGATTTCGATTTCCATGTGGCGATTGCCCGGGCTAGCGGCAATCCTTACCTCGTCTCTTCCCTCACGAATGTGACGGATCTTTTGATGCGTTCCGTCACTGTCAGCCGGGTCCGCTCGCTGGCCGTTCCCGGGCGACCCGAGACCGTGCTGGCGGAGCACCAAGCGATCTACAACGGCATCGCCGCGGGGAACGGCGAGGCTGCCCGCCATGCGATGCGGGAACACTTGCAGGCCGCGCTGGGGCGGCTGCTGGCACAAGGGGAGTGACAATCGTGTCCAATGCAGTAGTGCGCGAGCTCAAAAGCCTCCTCGGCTCCGATCAGGTGCTGGTGTCGCCGGCTGATCGGATCGCATACAGCTATGACGCAACGTACATATCCAATTTGCCGGATGTCGTCGTTTTCCCCCGCGACACCGAGCAGGTCCGCGCTGTTCTTCATGTAGCCCGGCATCACCAGATTCCCGTCTACCCCCGCGGCAGCGGAACGGGCCTCAGCGGCGGGTCGGTGCCTTTGGGCGGCATCGCCATCGTCATGACCCGGATGAACCGGATTTTGGAAATCGACCGCTCCAGCCTGCTGGCCCGGGTGCAGGCCGGCGTGCTCACCGCGCACCTCAAGGAAGCCGTGCGCGCCCACGGGCTGTTCTATCCCCCCGACCCGGGCAGCGGACGCATCTCCACCATCGGCGGGAACATCGCCGAGAACGCGAGCGGGCCCCGGGGGTTCCACTACGGAGGTACCGGACGATACGTCCTAGGGTTGCAGGTAGTCCTCGCGGACGGAACGGTCCTGGAGACGGGCGGGCGCACCGCCAAAAACGTCACCGGCTATGATCTGACAAGCCTCTTTGTCGGCTCCGAGGGAACCCTGGGCATCGTCACCGAAGCTACGCTGAAGTTGCTTCCGCCGCCGCCGCCGGCCCGCGGCACGCTGGTGGCGTCGTTCCCCGATGTGCACAGCCTCGGGCGGGCCATCGGCGAGCTGGCCGCCCATCCTGCCCGCCCCATGAGCCTGGAGATGGTGGACGCCCACTGCCTGGCGGTGCTCGGCGATGAACGGCCTCCGGAGATCCCTCAGGATGCTCAAGGAGCCGTCCTCTGCGAGGTGTTGGATTGGCCGGAGGCTTTAGCCGGGCGCCTTGAGAAACTCGCGGATGTGTGCCGCCGGGAGGGCGCGATCGCTACTGTGGCCACCGCAGATCCCGAAACACAACACCGGGTTTGGGCGATGCGGGAAGCTCTCTCACCGGCCATCGCCCGGATCAAGCCGACGAAGATTTCGGAAGACGCCACCGTGCCCATCGGCTCGATTCCCGACTTTCTCGCCGACCTGGAGGGCATCCGAAAACGCTGGGAGATCAACCTCCTCGTCTTCGGCCATGCGGGCGACGGCAATTTGCACCCCAACATCATCTGCGATGAGCGGGACGAGGACGAGATGCGACGGGTGCGCCAAGCCATCGATGACATTTTCGCTGCCGCGCTCAAGCGCAAAGGCACCCTCAGCGGCGAACACGGCATCGGCCTTTTGAAGCGCCCCTACATGCGGAGCGCTCTCCCGCCCGCGACCCTGGAGGCGATGCGACGCCTGAAACAGTTTTTTGACCCCGACAACCTGCTGAATCCCGGAAAGATTTTTCCAGATCCGTCTGGCCACCCGGCCCCGCAGCCGGCTCAAGACACCCGCTCGGCCTCCAAAAGCGGACCGGGCTCCGAACACGACCCGGGACAGCTGAAAACGAGGGAGGGTCGGCCGGCATGAGCACCCCCGAGCTCGGGCGCGCGCGGGCGGAAACGTCCCGCTGCATTCACTGCGGGTACTGCCTGCCCGCTTGCCCTACATACCAAGTGTTCGGCCAGGAAAAGCATTCGCCGCGGGGGCGCATCCAACTGGTCAAGGCGTGGGCCGAAGGCAGGGCCCCGTTGGACTCAAGCCTCGAGGAGGCCCTCGACTTATGCCTTGGCTGCCGGGCTTGCGAAACGGCGTGCCCGGTCAACGTGGAATACGGGATCATCTTGGAGGATGCCCGGGACGAACTGGCCCGGCTCCGCCGCCTGCGCCCAATCCAAATGCTTCTCAGGCCGGTTCTCCGGCATCTGGTTGCCCATCCCCGCCGGCTCCGTTTTCTAGCCCGGGCGGCCGGCCGGCTGCTCCGGAGCCGGGTAGGACGCGGCGTGCACTCCGCGGCCGCACGCCGGCCCGGTTCGTGGATGGCCGCGGCCCTGACCTTTCTTGACGCTCTTCCCCCTCCCAATGGGCGCGACGCCGTGGAGACCGTCGCTGGCCCCGGCCAACCGGGTTTGACCCCGGTCGAACCGCCGGGCACTCACCGGGCAACTGGCAGCGCTTCGCAAGGCGAAGGGGCCACCGGCCGACGGGTGGCCCTCTTCCTCGGTTGTGCGCAGGAAGGCCTGTTTCCGGAGGTCAACCGGGCCACGGCCGGGCTGCTTCGAAAGGCCGGTTTCGATGTGGTGGTGCCGCGGGGCCAAGGGTGCTGCGGCGCTCTCCATCGCCACCAGGGGGACGAGCAGCATGCGCGCGCCCTTGCCCGGCGCAATTTGCAAGCCTTCGGCGCTCTCCCAGGACCGCTGCCGTACGATGCGGTGGTGTTCAACGCTGGAGGCTGCCTCGCGTGGATCAAGGAGATGGCTTCCCTTTTCCAACCGGGTACGCGAGAGCGCCTGGCCGCGGAGCGCCTGGCCCAAAGCGCGCAAGACGTATCCCAGCTCCTTCACGCAATCGCGTTCGAATCGAAAGACCGCCCGGGTGAACCGCGGGCACAGGCTCCAGCCGACGCGCCGCCCGCACCGGCTGAACCGGGCCGGAAACCTTTGCGCGTCGTATACCAGCCGTCCTGCCACCTGACCCATGTGTGCGGCGTCCAGGACGCGCCTCTAAAACTCCTCCAAGCGCTGCCCGGAATCGACGCAACTTTGCCGGCTGACGGCGGCAGTTGCTGCGGTTCGGCGGGCATTTACAACGCGCTGCATCCTGAGGCGTCCGCCGCGATCCTGGCGCGCAAGATGGAACATGTGGCATCCAAACAGCCCGACGTTATCGTCACGTCGAATCCCGGCTGCCACTTGCAAATGCTGGCCGGCGCGAAAGCCCACGGACTCGCCGATCGCGTCGTCGTCATGCAACTGCCGGAATTCCTGGCATGGTACCTTTCCGGCTCCCGGAAAGGAAAAGGGGACGGTTAGATCATGGGCCTCCGCGGCCGAGAACGTTCAGCGTTCCCGCCGATGGCGCAGCGTGGCCGCGAGTTTTGTGGCGATCATGTCGATGGCGACTTCGTTGAAGCCGCCTTCCGGAATGATGATGTCCGCGTAGCGCTTGGAGGGCTCGACGAATTCGAGGTGCATTGGGCGCACCGATTTCAGATACTGATCGATCACCGATTCCAGCGTCCGCCCCCGTTCGACGATGTCCCGCTTTAGGCGGCGCAGCACCCGCACATCCGCGTCGCAGTCGACAAACAGCTTAATGTCCAGGCGCCGTCGGACCTCGGATTCCCAAAGCACCAGCAACCCTTCGACGATGACGATGTCTTTCGGTTCCACCCGGACGGTCCGGGGCGCCCTGGTGTACGTGCGAAAATCATAGACCGGCCGTTCCACCGCCTGGCCGGCCATCAGCTGGTCGAGGTGCCGGATCATGAGCTCGGTGTCGAATGCGGTGGGATGGTCGTAGTTCACCTTGCGCCGCTCTTCCAAGGGAATGTGATCTTGATTCTTGTAGTAGGCGTCTTGTTCGATGACGGCCACCGTCGCCTGCGGCACCCGGTTGAGGATGGCCCGCATGACCGTCGTCTTTCCGGATCCCGATCCTCCCGCGATGCCGACAAACACCGGGCGCGGCATAAGCCTTTCCCCCCTGCCGCTCCCAAGAATACCAGAAGGGGGCGCCGCGGGAAAGGCCAAAGGGCAAGGGCGCGCATGCCCGGGAGGAAACCCGGCCTCTCCCAAGAATGGTACGCGGGGCGGCGGAAGGCATCGCCCCGAGGAGACACCACCGCCGGCAGGCAGCCCGCCGGCGGGATCCGGGCGCACGGCAAAGGGCGCTCTAGCCAGCCAGAGGAGATGATCCGATGCAGCCAGTAGTCCGGCCCAGCTCCCCGTCGGACGATTCCGCCCGCAACGGTTCGGCTCCCCGCGGTTCCATGGGGCCCGCTCCGGGGGAAAACCCGGCCGGAGCGGCCGGTTCCTTCGGCCGGCGGTTTTCGATTGAGCCGGGCGCCCGCCCGGACAATCCCGGCGTCCCGCTGGATCTCGATTGGGTGAAGGCGGTTCGGGTCAACCGCAGCGCCGTAGAGCGCCGGGCGGCGACGCTTCCGGCCCGGCGGACGGTGAAAAAGCAATGGCAGGTTGCCTGGTTGCTGCGAGCCGTGCAGGTCTTAGACTTGACCACGTTGTCCGGCGACGATACCCCCGGCCGCGTGCGGCGGCTGTGCGCGAAGGCCCGCCAGCCGGTGCGGCCGGACCTGCTGGCGAGCCTCGGGGTCGCCGGGCTGCCCTTGCGGGTCGCGGCCGTGTGCACGTGGCACGAACTGGTCCCGGCCGCGGTGGAAGCCTTGCGGGACTCGGGCATTCCGGTGGCGGCGGTATCCGCCGGGTTCCCCGCTGGGCTCAGCCCCCTCGCCCAGCGGGTGGCGGAAATCCGCGCGTCGCTCGCGGCCGGCGCAGACGAGATCGACATCGTCATCTCCCGCCGTCACGTGCTCACCGGCGACTGGCGGGCGCTTTACGACGAGGTCAGGGCGTTTAAGGAGGCTTGCGGCCAAGCCCACCTCAAAGCCATCATAGCCGCCGGGGAACTGGGTACCCTTGCCAACGTCGCCCGGGCGAGCCTGGTGTGCATGATGGCCGGCGCCGATTTCGTCAAGACATCGACCGGCAAAGAGGCGGTCAACGCGACATTGCCGGTGGGGCTCGTCATGGTGCGGGCCATGCGGGACTACATGGAACGCACCGGGCACCGGGTCGGGTTCAAGCCGGCCGGCGGCATTCGCCAGGCCAAGGACGCGCTGGCCTGGATGTTCCTCATGAAAGAAGAACTGGGCGTTCCGTGGCTTGGGCCGGGCCTCTTCCGCCTGGGGGCGAGCGGCCTGTTGAACGACATCGAACGGCAGCTCGAGCACTGCGCCACCGGCCGCTACTCCGCCGCCCACCGCCATCCCATGGTGTAATCGGCCGCCGGCAGGCTGCTGTGCCGGCGCCGGGATCGAACGGCGCGAGGAGTTGAGGCGGGTGGAAAAGCGAGGCGAACGCGCGTGAAGATCAGCCGGATTCTGACGACGATGGAATACGGCCCGGCCCCGGAGGACGATAAACCCGTCCGTTCGTGGCTGACCGAGCGCCAGGGCCGGCTGGGGCTGTTCATCGGCGGCCAGTGGCGCCGCCCGGCGGGTGCTGAAGAGATTGCGTCCGTCAATCCGGCCACCGGCGAAACGCTCGCGCACATCGTTCAAGCAAGGCCCGAGGACGTGGACGACGCCGTTGCCGCGGCCCGGGAGGCCGCACCCGGTTGGGCGGCCTTGCCGGGGCACGTGAGGGCGCGCTACTTGTACGCTCTGGCTCGGCAAGTGCAAAAACACGCCCGGTTTCTGGCGGTCCTCGAGACGCTGGACAACGGCAAGCCTATCCGGGAAACCCGCGACATCGACATCCCCCTTGCGGCCCGCCATTTTTACCACCATGCCGGCTGGGCCCAGCTCTTTGAGACCGAGTTCGCGGGCTTCCGGCCCGTAGGCGTCGTGGGGCAGATCATTCCGTGGAACTTCCCGCTGCTGATGCTTGCGTGGAAAATCGCCCCGGCCTTGGCTGCGGGCAACACGGTGGTGCTCAAGCCGGCCGAGCTCACCTCCTTGACGGCGTTGGCCTTCGCCGAGCTGTGCCAGGAGGTCGGCCTGCCGCCGGGCGTGGTCAATATCGTCACCGGCGACGGCCGCGCCGGGGAGCTCATCGTCGATCACCCAGGCATCGACAAGGTGGCGTTTACCGGGTCCACGGCCGTCGGCCGAATCATCCGGGAGCGGACCGCAGGCTCGGGCAAGCGGCTGTCGCTGGAACTCGGCGGAAAGTCGCCGTTTATCGTCTTCGACGATGCCGACCTGGACAGCGCCGTCGAAGGCGTCGTGGACTCCATCTGGTTCAACCAGGGCCAGGTGTGCTGCGCGGGTTCGCGCCTTTTGGTTCAGGAAAGCATCGAAGACGCGTTCATCGCCAAGCTCAAAGCCCGCATGGAAACGCTGCGGGTGGGCGACCCCCTAGACAAGGCGGTGGACATCGGCGCGATCGTGTCGCCGGTGCAGCTTGCCCGCATCGAGCAGCTGGTCCAGCAAGGTCAACAGGAGGGCGCCGCCTTATGGCAGCCGTCCTGGTCCCGCCCGGAGAAAGGGTACTTCTATCCTCCCACTCTGTTGACCGGCGTCGCGCCGTCGGCCACCGTCGCCCAGGAGGAAATCTTCGGCCCGGTGCTGGTGGCCATGAGCTTTCGCACGCCCGCCGAGGCGGTGGCGCTGGCCAACAACACCGTCTATGGGCTTGCGGCCAGCATTTGGACCGAGAACGTCAACCTGGCTTTGGACATGGCCGCCAAGATCGAGGCGGGCGTCGTCTGGATCAACTGCACCAACGTGTTCGACGCGGCGGCCGGTTTCGGCGGCTACAAGGAGAGCGGTTTCGGCCGGGAAGGCGGCCGGGAGGGGATGTGGGAGTACGTCAAGCCCGCGTGGGACGATCTCCCCCAAGAACGCGCCTCTTCCCCGGCCAAAGCCGCCGGGGAACCGGCGGGGACGACCCCGGAACGGGCTGCCGGCATCCCCCCCATCGACCGGACGCCCAAGATGTACATCGGCGGGCGCCAGGTGCGGCCCGACGCCCCGTACTCGCGGCACATCGCGGGAGCTGCCGGGCGCCCCCTCGGCGAGGTCGGTGAAGGAAACCGAAAGGACATCCGCAACGCGGTCGAGGCCGCGCGCAAAGCGGCAGGCTGGCGCACCGCCTCAGGGCACCAGCGGGCCCAGGTGCTCTACTACGTCGGCGAAAACCTGGCCGCGAGGCGGAACGAGTTTGCCGAACGCCTGCGGGCCATGACCGGGTGCGCGCTGGAGGCCGCGCTCAAAGAAGTGGACAAGGCCGTGGAGCGATGGTTTTCGTACGGAGCATGGGCGGACAAATACGACGGGATGGTGCACCATACCCTTGCGCGCCACATGACCCTGGCCGTCCCGGAACCGGTGGGCGTCATCGGCATCGCGTGCCCCGACGACTGCCCGTTGCTCGGGTTCGTATCCCTGGTGGCCCCGGCAGTAGCCATGGGCAACAGCGTCGTCGCGATCCCATCGGAACGGCACCCGCTCGCGGCCACCGACTTGTACCAGGTGTTCGACACCTCCGACGTTCCGCCAGGGGTTGTCAACATCGTCACCGGCGCCCGGGATCCGCTCGCCCAAGTCCTGGCGCTGCACGACGGCGTCGATGCGGTGTGGTACTTCGGCTCCCGCGAAGGGAGCCGGATGGTGGAGCAAGCATCCGCCGGCAACATGAAACGAACATGGGTGAACTACGGGCGGAACCGGGACTGGTTCAGCCGGGACCAAGGCGAAGGTCGCGAGTTTTTGCGGGAAGCGACCCATATCAAAAACATTTGGATCCCGTACGGCGCCTGACGTCTAGTTGAGGGGTTCGCGCCATGTGCGCGCGGTCTTGACGGTTTACTTCGGAAGGAGCGTGTCTATGGTCGCCACCGGCCAAGCCGCCGGGAAACCGGCCGCTTTCCGCATCAAAGACTGCTCGCTGGTTTCCATCGCCACCGGCCGCCATGCCCAAAATCTCCGCGAGTTGCGGGATCATCTCGCGGCGGTGGACGCCCTGTGCGTGTACAACCACTTCTGGCTCAGCCGGCTGCGCCCGCTGTATGACGACGTCGAGTACAGCAACGATTTCGCCGCCTGGGCCCACCGGGCCTTGAACGACGATGTTCTCGGCGAGCGGCTGTCCATGGTGGACCCGTCGATGTTCGACGACCTGGAGGAACTGCGCCAGGAAGTCCTAGACTTGGTGGAGACCCGGCTCGATGAGCGGGAATTGGTCCCTTGGGCCCGGCCGGGACACCGGTTTGATTTCATGCATTCCCAAATGGTCATCTTCGACACCCGGCGGCAGATCGAACGGCCAGAAGACCTGCCTGAGGCGGTCGCCAAGCTGTCACTGGGCAGCGTTTTCTATCACGCGCTGGACGCCCGGCGCCGGAACCCGCACGGCTGGGACGACTTCCGGGCTTGGCTGGCTGGGTTTCCGGAGGATTACAGCCAGCTGTTTCAGCGCCTTGAGAGCGTTGACTGGTACTTCCTCACCTTGGCCGACTTGCGGGACACCCTCGTCGCCGTCTTCACGGAACACTTCGGAGGGAAACGTTCATGACAGGGCCGGTTCCTGCCCAAAGCGAGCAACTGTCGGTGGATGCGTACGCGGCCGTCGCAGGAGAAGACGTCATTTTGCAGCTGCGCCGGCTGGCCGAGCCCCTGGCCGGCAAACGGGTGGTGCACGTCAACTCGACCCGCCAGGGCGGAGGCGTGGCCGAGATCCTCGCCAAGATGATCCCGCTCATGCGGGATCTAGGGCTTGATGCCCGCTGGGAAGTCATCACCGGCACCCCGGATTTCTTCCAGTGCACCAAGGGATTCCACAACGCCCTTCAGGGCGACCGGGTGGAGATTCCCGACCGGTTGCTGGCGGTATATGAGGACGTGAACCGCCAGAACGCCGATGCGCTGCGGGACGTGCTCAAGGACGCGGATTTCGTGTTCGTCCACGATCCGCAGCCTGCACCCCTGCTCCACTTCACCGGCACCCGGTCGGGCAAGTGGATTTGGCGGTGCCACATCGACGCGAGCCGCCCCCAGAGAAACGTGTGGCGGTACTTGCGGCGGTTTGTGAGCGGCTACGACGCGAGCGTGTTCTCGCTGCCGGCCTTCACGCAATCGCTTCCCCATCCCCAGTACGTCATCCCGCCCAGCATCGACCCGTTGAGCGACAAGAACCGGGAGCTCGAACCGGCCGAGGTGGCCGGCGTCTTTGATCGGTTCGGGATCGACCCCGACCGACCCATGATCCTGCAGGTATCCCGGTACGACCGGTTCAAGGATCCCATCGGCGTGATTCAGGCGTACCGGATGGCCAAGCGCTACATCCCCGGCTTGCAGCTGGTGCTGGCCGGGGGCGGCGCCGACGACGACCCGGAAGGCGAGGCGGTGCTGGCTGAAGTGCGCACGGCGGCCAACGGCGATCCGGACATTCACATCCTGGTTTTGCCGCCGGACTCCCACATGACCATCAACGCCTTGCAGCGGGCGGCGGATATCGTCTTGCAAAAATCGCTCAAGGAGGGGTTCGGGCTGACGGTATCCGAGGCCATGTGGAAGCGCAAGCCCGTCATCGGCGGCAACGTGGGCGGCATCCGGCTACAGGTGATCAATCACCAGACCGGCTTCTTGGTCAACTCGCCAGAAGGGGCGGCGTTGCGCATCCGGTACCTATTGCACAAGCGGGACAAGCTCGAGAAAATGGGCGAGCGGGCACGGGAATACGTGCGGACCAACTTTCTCCTCACCCGCCACCTGCGGGAGTACTTGACCATGATGCTGGGCCTCATGCACGGCAACGCGCCCCGCATCGAGCTCAGCTGAAGGCGGCCGGCCGGCCCAAGGCGCCTCCTGCCCGTCCGGGCCGGCCGGCAACCCGGCGACGGACGGAGGGGGGCACCGCGTGAGCGGAAGCGAGTTGCGGCAAGATCCGGCCACCGGCCGGTGGGTCATCGTCGCCCCGGCCCGAGCACGGCGGCCCGGGGCCGAACGGGCACGGCCCGATTTCAGGAAGGCGGGGCCGAAGCCGGAAAGAAGCGTTATCTCCGCCCGCGATCCGATTTGCCCCTTTTGCCCGGGCAACGAAGAGCAGACGCCGCCGGAGGTCTATCGCCTCCCCGGGAAGGCCGTCACCGGGGCGGTGGGCGGAACCGTGCCGGCGGGCGACGGGAACGGGGCCCGCTGGCCGGGCGACGGGGCGTCACAAGCCCCTTGGCGGGTGCGGGTGGTGCCCAACCGGTTTCCGATGTTGTCGCCGGCGGAGGGTCCCCAGCGCAGGTCCCGACAGAAAAAGGCGGCCCGGGAACCCGGTGGGGTTTGCGGCTCCGGCCCGTTTGCGGCCCGCCCGGCCGCGGGCGCCCACGAGGTCATCATTGAGACGCCTGACCACAGCCGCCATCCGGCCGATATGGAAGACGACGAGCTCGCCGCCGTGCTGGGAATTTACCGGGAGCGCTACCGGGCGCTGGCATCCCGCCCTGGGATCCGGTACGTGTCGTTGTTTCGCAACCACGGCCGGGAAGCAGGCGCTTCCCAGGCCCATCCGCACGCCCAGGCGGTCGCCCTGCCGTTGGTGCCGCCCGATGTCCGGGCCCGATGGCGGGCGGCCGCTCGCTACGCCCGGCGCACCGGCCGTTGTCTCTACTGCGACCTTTTGGAAGCCGAGCGAGACGCCCAAGCCCGCTGGCTATGGGATAACGGGGCGTTCGCAGCCTTTTGCGCCCACGCGCCCCGGGTTGCGTACGAAATGTGGGTGGCTCCGATCCGCCACCAAGCCGACTTCGCCCTGGCCCGCGACGACGAGCTCGCGCTCTTGGCGCAAGCCCTCGGTCGAGCGCTCCGGGCGCTCAAGCGGCTCTTGGACGACCCTCCCTACAACCTGGTGCTCCTTTCGGGCTCCCCTGCCGGGGACGGCCTCCGGTTTCACTGGCATTGGCAGATCCTGCCGCGCATGACCCGCCCGGCCGGTTTCGAACTCGGCACCGGAATGGCGGTGGTGCCGGTCACACCAGAGCAAGCCGCCAGCGACTTGCGGTCCTTCACCGGATGACGAATCCGCCCGGGAGGGAGCCGCTGGGAGCAGGAAGTTCATCGATCCGCTCGACGCGCGCTCCGGGAGGCCCGAAGAGCAGCTGACGGGCCAGCTGCTCGAGCAAAGCGGGCGGTCCTTCGGCCAGCACCTCCACCGTCCCGTCAGGCAAGTTGCGGGCGTACCCGCTCAAGCCCAGAGCGCGGGCGTGCCGGGCGACGAACACCCGGAATCCGACCCCCTGGACCCGTCCCCGGATTCGCCACGCCCGCCGGACGGCCGGCGTTTCGGCCTCCGATGCCATCAGGATCCCCCCTTTGTCGCCCAGCCGTGTCCCGGCGCCCGTATGCCGGGTCCCAGCTGGAATGGTTCCGCATTGCCGGGAGCAGTCCCTTGCCCTATACTGGGGACGGCCCCATAGCCGGATCCGTGCCGGCCGGTCCCCGGCCGGTACGCTGGGACCCCAAAGCGGGGCTGAACGCTTGGGAGGGTAGCGCGTTGAACGTCCCACCGGACAATGATCGGGGAGCCAAGGGGATCGCTCGCACCCGCTGGCCGGCCGTCCGGGCGACGCTCTCGGCGTACGCCGGCATCACCGCCGGCGTGACATTGGTGGCCCTCGGGCTCAACTGGTTTCTCGTCCCCAACCGGCTGGCCGCGGGCGGCGTCAGCGGCCTCGCGGTCGTTCTCCATCACCTCTTGTCGGTGCCGGTGGGCGCGACGATGCTTCTGGTGAATGTTCCCTTGTTCGCCGCGGCCGCCCGAGTGCTCGGCGTTTCCTTCGGGACCCGGAGCATCTACGGGTTCGTCGCGCTGTCGCTTTTGGTGGACGCCTTAGCCCCCTACGTCCGGCCCCTCACCCAAGACCCGGTGCTGGCCGCGATCTACGGCGGCATCTTGACCGGCATCGGGGTCGGGATCACATACCGCCTGGGAGGTTCGACGGGCGGCACGGCCGTCGCGGCCCGGATGATTCACCATTACACGAAGATCGGCACCGGCCGGGCCATGCTTTTGGCCGACGGGCTGGTCATCCTGGCAGGCGGTCTGGCATTCGGGCCCGAGCTGGCGCTGTACGCTTTGCTGTCGGTGTTTCTCACCATTTACGTGATCGACCTTTTGGAGCAAGGAACGCCGTACGCGAAGGCGGCGTTCATCGTCTCCGACCGGCCGGAAAAGCTCAGCGAACTCGTCCTGCACGAACTGAACCGGGGAGCCACGGCCTTGCAGGGCCGGGGCATGTACACAGGCCGGGAGCGGGAGATCTTGTTCGTCATCGTCTCCCGGGACGAGGTCGGCCGCCTCAAGCAGCTCGTCCGCCAGGCCGATCCTAACGCCTTCGTGGTCATCACCGACGTCCACGAAGCGCTGGGGGAAGGGTTCCGCAGGCTGGCATGACGGGCTACCCGGGAGCGGACCGGTTCTCTCAATGGCGCGGCAGCGCGTGCCGGGCTTGCCTGGACAAAGACAAACGCGGCGGTTGGCGGGACTTCCCGGCGGAAGCCAGCCGCTTCATCTTCTCGTAGAGCGCCTGCGTTTCCGGACTCGGGTACAGCCCAAACTCCTCGTACAGCAGCCGGGCGCACTGGCGGTACTGAACCGCGGCCTCGCCGTAGCGTCCTGCCCGGATAAGATAGGCGATGACGGCCTGGTGGAGCTCCTCCCGGCAAGGATCCCGCTTGAGAGCTGCCCGGCAGAGGCTGATGCTTCCGGTGTAATCGTTGTGCAGGCGTACCATGAGGGAAGACGCCCGCAGCACGGCGCCAAAGTAGAGTTCGAGGAAATGTTCCCGCGGGCCGGCGGCCCAGTCCTGATAGGCGTCTTCCGGGCAAAAATCCCCCCGGTACAGGGACAGGGCTTGCCGATACAGCCGGCAAGCTTTTTCGTCGTCCCGACCCTCCGCCTCCTGGGCCTCGCGGCAGAGGCGCTCAAACTGCTCGATGTCCACCCAGCACCCGTCGCCGGTTTCAAACCAGTACAGCCCGGCCGAATGCTGGATGAACACTGGCCTGCGCGGGCTTGGGCCGTTGGCCCGGGAGCCGGGCTCGATCAACTGCCGCAGGAAGTAGACCACGGTGTGCAGATTGTGGCTGCCCTTCTCCGGGTCGTCGATTTCAGGCCACAGCAATTCGATGAGGACATCCTTCGGAACCCTCTGGCCCCTCCGGGATACCAGATACTTGAACAGCGTCAACGCTTTCCGCGACTTCCACGCGCGCAAGTGCAGCTCCTCGCCGTCCCGTTCCAGGTAGAACGGGCCCAGCAAGCGAACCCGCACAGCGCACTGATGCGGCTCCGGCATCGAAACACTCCTCCCTGCCCCGCGTCATGACGGCCGCTCGCCCAGAAACTTAATCGATTGCCACATTATCGATTCAAGACAATCCGCAACAGAGTGTTGCCCCACTGGCGGGCGGGAGTTTTCCCCGCTGCCGGAGGGAAATCCCTCCTCTCCTAGGAAAGGAGCCGGCGAGAACCGCCTGCTACGGGCAGGGTCAATCCCTGTCGATGGCCGCATCGCCCCGCAGTGCATGTTCGTCAATGAACCGGACCACCTCCACGAAATTGCGAAACGTCCTTGCGGTTCCGCTTTGCACGTGCTGGATCCGCCCCCGCCAGTCACCGTCGGGCGTACGCAATACCCGGATGACAAAGGTGCTGTAGAAATTTCGCGATTTTGCGGTGGGCGAAGGCATTCGGCGGCCCTCCCCCGGCAGCGTTTTATGGTTTCAGAAATAGAACGTGAATCCGATCACGATCGCGCGCCCGCCCGCCTCGTCGTAGACATCCACGTCGAGGCGAAACGTTTCAAGCTGGAACCCAAGACCCGCATACGAAAAGGGGGTCTTGGAACCGCTTGCCAGATGCTGGCCGATGCGGGCGAGAATGTTGCCGAACCGGCCCTGCAAACCGACATGGAACAAGCCCTCGGCAAGCGGGTCTGACAGGTCGGAGTGCACGTAGTCGGCCCCCAGGGTCAAGCGGCCCAAGTCCACGGCCAGGCCGACCGCGGCAGACAAAGGAAACTGATCGGCTCGCGCGCCGTTGCCCCATCGGATCGCGTTGCGCACGACAGCTCCCAAAGTTACCCGCTCGCTGGCCTGCGCCTGCAGGCCGACATCCACCAGCCACGCGTCAACCTCGTCTCCGGAGCGGCCCGCGAGGACGCTGTATCTCAAGTTGATGCCCACGGCCGCACGTTCGCCCAAGTCCTGGGCTATCGAATACACGTACTGCTTCAACTCTCCCGTGCCGTCGGACATCTTGTAGTAGGCCAGCTGGCCGGAGCCGAGGCCCGTATCGGGCTCCAGGTAGTTCAACAGATGACCCTTCAGCGCCCAATCCGCCAGGGGGCTGAGCACCTGGGCCCGGACTACGAAGCGGTCAAGCCATCGCAGCGCGGCCGGGTTGGCGAACACGCCCGGCGAGTCGCCCATAACCGCCGTAAAACCGCCCCATCGGGCAGGGACCAGCGCCTTGTCGGTCGGGCTGGCGAACGCGGCGCCGCTTGTAGCCGCCAAAACGATGGCGGCCGCCAGCGCCCAGCACAAGCCCGGTTTCGACATTCTTGCGGCACTAAACCGCCCCATCGTACCGTCCTCCCCGTACGCCCGGGCCCATAGGCCTGGGGCTTAGATGGTTTCCTGCAAAATGTGCGGCGTAATGAAAATCAGGACTTCGCTCTGTTCCGCGGTCGTGCGGGTGCTGCTGAACAACCGGCCGAAAATGGGCAGGTTCCCAAGGATCGGAACCTTTGAAGTGGTCTCCGTTTCGATCTCTTGCAACAGACCGCCGATGCCAAACGTCTCGCCGTCCCGCACCCGGACAGTGGTGCTCACTTCCCGCCGGCCGATGACCGGCAGGTCATCTTGTCCCTTCCCCTGAACGTCGCTGACGTCCGGCGCGATCTCAAGGACGATCACCCCATCGTCGGCGACGCGGGCGGTGATTTCCAAGGAGACGCCGGCCTCGATGGCTTCCAATCGGGTGACGGGCGATGTGTCCGTCCCCGTTACGATGCGGTAGTAGTTCATCTTGCCGATGAACAGCGTCGCCTTCTTTCCCTCCAAGGCTACCAGGGACGGATTGGCCCGGATTCGCGCGTGCCCGCGCTCGACCTCGGTGCGCAGTTGCATGAGGAAACGGTCAAGGCCGCCTGTCAACGAGTACCCGATGGTCCCCACGAGCTCGTTGAACGACACCTGCGTGCCCACCGCCCGCTCGTCCGCGCTGGCTTGCTCGGTCCAGCTCCAGTCAAGCCCCAGCGCTTTGCGCCCCTCATCGGTAATCTCCGTTACGAGCGCATCGATGCGGATTTGGTGAGGAGCAACGTCCAGCCGCCTGATGTCCGCCGCGATGCGCTCGACGACGTCCGGAGCGCCCGAGACGATGACGCTGTTGGTCTGCGTCTCGGCACGGACCAGGTCCCGGAACGGTTCTGCCAGGAGCGACGGAACCTCATCGGCCGGCAAATGGTGCAATTTCACCCGTTCGGTGACGCTCAGCACGTGAAACAAGGGGCTGTCCGGCTCAACGGAACCCACGAGATAAAATCCGTCCATCCACCGGTATGTGTAGCCGTTGGGCAGCAAGACCCGGGACAGCGCTTCCGGAAGCGGCACGTCCTCAAGATCGATGGTGACAAACCCGGTCACCGTCGCGTCCGCCAAGATCGGAACGCCCGTCTCAAGGGAGATATCCGCGAGGACGTCTCCGATGAAGGTATCATAAAATGCGTTGTTCACCCGAACATCTACGGGTTCGGGCAAGCTGGCGCCCTCCGCGCCTTGGGCCAGCCCGGTCCCCGCGAGGGCGACGCTGATGGCCAAAACGATGAACGCCGTCCGCTCAATTTTCGCCTGCGACCTCATCAAGGTGATCTCCCCGCTTTCGGCTAATCGTCCGGATGACCCTCCTGAACCCGGCCGCTGTCGTCGACTCGGATGCCGATCTGTTGCCGCAGCACACTGCTGCCGTCGGGTTGCGGGATGTCTACCGCGATCCGGTACCATCCCGGCTGCAGACCGCTGTCGAATTCCACCAAGACGAACCGGCGGTTGGCTGGCAAGACCGGGGTGCCCGTTCGGACGTTCTGGCGCTCCACCGCCTCCCACTGGGCTTCCCGCACGATGATCAAATCGCCCACCTCTTCCTCCGTTCGCGGAACGTACCGCTGCAGGGTGGCAAACCCCGCGACCTCACCGTGCACGCTGCCCCCGTTGAAGAGGGTCATACCGACGCCGAGACGATTCGTGCCCGGAATCAATCCCCATTCCACCTCCTCTAGAACGAATTCCGGCACCGCCCCCTGCCCCAGCGTCAACATGGCCTCAACGTACGACTCACTGACGACGCTTTCGGACTCGCCGCCCGCGACCGGACGGCCCTGCACGCGTATCAGCGCGTAGCGTCCGCCGGCGGGTTGACCTTCCGGAACCCGAAAGCTCACCAGCACGTTGCGGCGCTGGCCGGGACGCAAGGTGAACTGAGCTGGTCTTACGGTGGTCCAAGGAGCGGCCGAGTACGGGCGTTGCTCACCACGGTCCGCCAATACCGGCTGTCCTCCCTCATCGTGTAGGAGATGCGCCACCGAAACGGAAAACGCGACGTCCACATTGTCGTCGTTGCGCACGGTGATGCTCGCGGTCCGGTGCCCGTGCCTTGGTATTTCAAGGAGAATTTGGCTAGGTGCCGTATGGAAGAGGACAGTTCTTCCGCCGATGACCGTCGCTTGACCGTTCGTATCGCCGGCGATGCTGAACGGCATCCGGGCCACCACAGGCCGGCCGGCACCGTAGTGCACTCGGACTTCCATCTCGTAATCGCCCGGCGGCAGCGCGCGCAGGACGGACACCGCGTCGACCGTGGCCCCGGGGATGATGACGCCGCGGCCCGAACCCAAGGGCACGCTGCGCACCCGGCGCCCGTCGCGGCCGCGCAAAATGAGCTCGCCGCGCGCGGCGACGTGGATGTCGCCGGCATTGGTCAATGTCGCGGCGAACATCGTCGTGTCCTGGCCAAATCGGGCGGCCACATCGGCGGATGCGGAAGCGGGCACGACCCGCAGTTCGCTGATTTCCAACAGTTGCCGATGCTGGCGTCCCACCGTAATTTCCACCGCCACCACGATCTGCGGTGAGAAGTGAACCGCCAGCGGGATGCCGGCCGGCCTGTCCGGCGGCACTGCCTCAATGACTAGGGCGGCAAAACCGGACGGCGGCGCATCCCGCGGCACCCGCACTTGACCGGCCAGGCGTGTCCAATCGCCCGGCCGCAATGTGAGCTCTTGGCGCTCCAATTCGATCCAAGACGACGCATCAAAGCGCCCGATACCGTCCGGAGCTGGCTCATAGCTCCCCCTGCGGGTTTCCCGCAACCCCGTAACGAACGCCCGGATGTCCACTGACTCCGAGTAGTGCTCGTTCACCAGCGTCACGTCAAACGAAAGGGTGGATCCTCGCTCGCCGCTCAACTGGACGAGCAGCGGGCTCACGGTGACGCTGGGGCCTTGCGCAAAGACTTCGGGAGCCGTCATGAGGCACACGGCCGCTGCGAACACCGCCGCCAAAGCCGCAAGTCCCCGGGGCGTCGTAATCCCGTGATTTCGACCTTTCTCCATCGTTTTTCTCGCCACCATCTGCCACCCCACACCGGATGCGGCGGATGCCTGACAATACCGGCAGCCCGCCGCACGAAAGCTTCGGTCCGGCAAGTCGCCCAGGGGGGTGCCGAACCCCTCGGCCGCGCACCGGATGTTAACCGGTGAGCCTTTGATAGGCGCTAAGCGCTACTCTTCGAGGAACCCGCCGTCTTCCGGATCCTGCCACTCCGCCAGGTTTTGAAGGGCGAGCCGCACAGACCCCACCGAGAAGTAATCCGAGACCGAGTTGGAGTTCCCGACCTCGATCATCTCCCACAGCGTAAATTCCTGTCCGTAGTGCAGATCGCTTGAGTGGGTGATGGATTTCTCGTACAGAGCGCCGTTTGTCTCGTCGATGGTCCCCCGGCCCCACGATTCGCCCGGGTTCGGCGGGGTGGTGGGGGAGACATAGCCGTCGGAGATATACGCCCACTTGGCGATGGTAGTGGTGTAGCCGTGGTCATCGGGATAGCCGGGCAGGTCGTCAACGAATTGATCTTCGGCGTCGGGTATCCACACCTTCAGCATCACATCGCTGTTGCTGGCGACAGTGATCCTGACGGAGTCCGACGCGTACTTGCCCGGCTTGAGAACTTCCCAGTACTTGTAGTTGCTGCTCAGCGTCAGCTGACCCCACTGCCCGACAGAGATGTGGTTGGCAAACGGCAGTTCCAGGCACGGTCCGTTGCAGGACGTGGTGAGTGATCCCAACTCCTCCGAGATGACATTGAAGCTGCGGGCTAGCGAAGCAGCTTCCCAGACGTTGTTCTCCGCGTCGTACTGGTATGTGGGCGCTGGGACTCCACTCGCCTTCGGGTCTTCCAGCATCCTTTCGTCCGCCTCTGCGAAGCCGACGCTGGCAAGGGCCAATACGGCCGCCAACGCCAACAACGACCGGATCTTCATCCTCACTTTCCTCCTCCTTAATCGGAGCGCGGTCTTGTGTGCCGCTCCGCGTACTCGCACTCCTCAGCGTTCAGGGTTCGGCACCCCCCTCGGCGCTTGCCGAATCACAAGGCGCATCCCGTGACTCCGCTCTTGTCCAGTCACGTCCGCTTGCGGCAGACCGGGATAACCACCACCTTTCCGTGACCGACGTAGTCGGACGTTTGGTGCTGGACGCCGACGTTTAGCCGGTTCCAGACGACGATCTCTTCCCCGGCCAGGACGTCCTCCAAAAAGAGGCTCAAGGTCAGAGTGTTGAACTCCTCAACCGGCATCCAGCCCAATCCCGACTCAACGTCGTCCAATGTCCGACCGATCCCGTATGAGATCTCAATGGGGGGAGCGCCCGGGTCGGCGACGTAGCGCGCGTCGGTAAAGTCCTTGAAGGCGACGATGGCGGGAGCCGTGCCGTGCACCCGGAATCGGAACGCCTCGGCGGCATAGATTCCAGGCTTGAGGATGTGCCAGTAAGAGATGGACGTCAGCGAGCCCTCAGCCATGCACCGGCAGGTGGCCGGACCCGAAACCCGTCCGGTGTCGGATCGGGGGCCAGCCTTGACGCCGACTTGAAGGTCGTCGACGACCGGCCACTGGCCCTGGAGGGTGAACTCGAACAAGACACCCATCGAGTTGGTCTTATCCACCTCGACCTCGAACTTGATTCCGTGGACTCGAGTCGTCGGATCCGTGCCTATCTCGTATTTGCGCCTGCCGTGGTTGTAGGGAAGCTCTCGCCAAACGCCTTCATCGACGACCATGTAGCGAACAGAAACGATGGAACGCTTGTCGACGCACAATTCAAGGGTCCAATGGCTTAGGTCCCGGAACTCGCGCCCGTCCTTGCCCGGACCTTGCACCAGGTACGTCCATGTGGACTGACCGGGTACCGAGTTGTCGATGAAGTGCAGGCTCACCGTGAACCCCAGCAACGAGTCGGGCTCAGCCGCGTGGACCAGGCGACCCCGGGCGTCCATCCCAGCAAGGCAAGCCAAAAGGCCCATCCATACAACCCATCGAAACAGCCGTCTGCCAAAACCCATCCGCCGCGCGTCCTTTCGTCAAACCCCAGCTGGCTTGGTGAAAAACCTTCCCGCTGCGTCCACCGTACACCCGGGAACTCATACGACACTCTACTGTCACTCAAACAAAGATCGAATTTTGAACATTTTTGTGTTCCCGATGTTTCGCCGCCGGCGGGGCGATATGGACAGTCCGGCTCATTCGTCCAAGATGGACGAAGCGTAGGCTGGGGATCGATTCGTACGATGGTTTTGCGAGGCGGCCGCCTTTCTGGAATTCGCGATATTCACGATGACAGAGAGGGAGTGGATTCGATGATGTGGCGGAAGGTTATCGCTGCGTCGCTCATCGTGTTGATCGCGACGGCTGCGCCCACGCAAGCCCTAGCCGGTGCCGCCCGAGCCGAAGCAGCCCAACGGCCTCCGGCGGCCCTGGTCTTGCCCCAGGGAGCGGAACTGGACGAGGAGGAACTGGACCAAGTCCAAGGCAAATTCTTCAAAACCGTTCTGGTCGGGGCGGTTTCCGGAGTCGTCGTCTACTCCGCCGGCAAGCTGTACGACCGGCTGACCACCGGCAGGTGGTCGTGGAGTTGGCGCGAGGCGGGCCGCGCAGCGTTCACGGGTGCCGTTGCCGGCTTCATGGGCCGTTGGTAGACCGAGACCGGTAAAGCAACCATGCGCCCGAGGGCGGACGGGGCCGGCCGGGGTCCCGTCCCCCAGTCTGGGCCGTCGCGGGAGAATCTCCATGAACTGGCGCAAGGATTTAGTCCGTGCGGCTCTGTTTGCGCTGGTGTTCGCGCTGTTGGGCCATGTCGTGGTCCCTATGCCGCTGCCCCGGGCCCTGGCGAGCGGCATCATGGCCGGCATCGTCTGGGTGATCCTCGGCCATTGGGCGCGCCTGTTCCGTTGATTGCGGCAGGCGCCCGGGTACCCGACGGCAGGCGAGGCCGGCTGTAACCACGGGTCGGGGCGGGCGCTCAGGGCCGGCCCGCCCCCGCTCAAACCGGAACCGATGCTGCTTTCGATGCCGTTTGATGCGGCCCCGGGCGACTCACTGAGCCGCCCTGGCGGCCGCCAATGCCTTGTCGTAATCGGGGTGATCGGTCACCTCCGGCACGTACTCGACGTAGGTGATCGTGTTGCTCGAATCGACCACGAAGATGGCCCGGGCCAGCAGGCGCAACTCCTTGATGAGAACGCCGTAGTTTTGGCCGAACGACGCCTCCCGGTGGTCGGACAGCGTCTGCACGTTCTCGATACCTTCCGCGGCGCACCACCGCTTTTGGGCGAACGGCAAGTCCATGCTGATGACGAGCACCTTGACGTTCCCGAGCTTGGCCGCCTCCTCGTTGAACCGCCGGGTCTCGGCGCTGCACACCCCGGTGTCCAGGGACGGCACCGAGGCGATGAGGCGCACGCCGGATGTGTCCTTCAAGGTCACCGTGGACATATCGTTGGCCACCACGGTAAAATCGGGAGCCTTCTGCCCCACTTCCACCGGCTTGCCCAAAAGCGTCACGGGATTGCCCCGCATGGTCACTTGCGGCATCACGCATTCCTCCCTGAACCGGTCGTTTGCCTAACCGACAGGCCCATGGTTTCCACGAGCGGCGGATTGAATCCTCCCCGTCGCCGTTCCGACCTCTTAGCGACAGCGGGCCGTTCCGCATGCGGAACGACGAGCAACCCGGCCACACAAACTGTCTTGAACGTGGCGCCAGCCATCGGCGTCCCGTTCACCTGAGCAAGTCCCGGTAGGCTTCCGGATCGAAGCCCACCACCGCGCGATGTCCCCGGACAGCAACGGGTCGTCGCCACAGGCCAGGCTCCCGGGCCAGAAGCCGCGTCCACTCTTCATCCGAAAGATCTCGGCCTTCCAGGTCCATTTCCCGGAACCGGCGGCTGCGGGTCGAAACGAGATCCCGCACGCCTCCCGGCAAGAGGCTCGCCAGCTTGCGGATTTCGTCCTCGGCCGGCAGATCGGCGAAATAGCGGCGCTCGGTCACCTGGGCACCGAGCTCGCCCAGAAACCGCCGGGCCCGGCGGCACGTCGTGCACTTCGGGTAGTAGTAAAGGGTAACGTCTGGCACACCGGCTCCTCCTCTCACGCCGAAACGAGCGCCCGGCAATCGCCCCCTGGGCCTCGGCCGGTTCTTTCCCGCCGCGCGGGCGGGATTCCTGCCACGCCAACAGCAACTGGCTCAGTGTGCGGTCAATATCCACAGGTGTCCTGACGGGCTTGCCGCGAGCAGGCGCGACGGTGTCGTTTCTGCCAATTTGTTGTTTTTCGACTTTATCACAGAGAGGAAAACGGGTTGTCTTGTCAAATAGTATCTTGTTACTCGTCTGCTGTCTTCTGGGGGGAGGTGGGTGAGTTGCCGCGCGCACCCGGGCGGCTGCGGGAGCCTTTTCCGGCTCTTCAGCAAGCGTTTTCGGCGATGGTAGACGTAACCAAGTCCCTGCTGCGCCCGCTAAACCTCAGCTCGGTCCTGGAGCAGATCCTGACTCAGGTGCACAACTTGTTCGGCTATGAGATTTGCTGCATTCTGCTGGCCGATGAGAATAAAAAAGAGCTCTACATCGCCGCGCAGCGGGGTTACGATCCGTCTATCGCCAAAGGACTCCGTCTTCCCATGGAAGGAAACCGGGGCATCGTCAGCCGGGCGGCGGCCAGCCGGATCCCGCACTATGCCCCCGACGTGTCCAAAAACCCTCATTACATCGCGGCGAGCCCGGGGGTTCGGTCCGAGTTCGCGGTCCCCTTGGTCCTGGACGATGAGGTCATCGGCGTGCTCGACGTGGAAAGCCGGGAGCCAGACGCCTTCCCGCGGGAAATCCGGAAAGTGCTGGAGGCCTTTGCTGCCTTGGCAGCCCTGGCCATTTACCGAGCCCAGCGCCACGAGGAACTCGAGCAGCTGGCGCTGACCGACGGTCTGACCGGGCTGGCCAACAGCCGAGCTTTCTGGGAAGCCTTGCATCGGGAAATCGCCCGGGCCAAGCGGTTCAACCAGGCACTGACGTTGCTGGTGCTGGAAATCGACAACTTCAAGCGAGTCAACGATTCTCACGGGCACCTCAAAGGGGATGAAGCCCTGCGCGCGGTGGGCCGCGTCCTGGGGGTCACCTGTCGGGCGATGGACATCGCCGCGCGGGTGGGCGGTGATGAGTTTGCCGTCATCTTCCCCCAAACAGGCAAGCCTGAGGCGCTCATGGCTGCCAAACGAATCCACCGGGAAGTCAAAGACATCAACCTCGGCCCCCGGATCCGCCTGACCGCGAGCTTAGGGCTGGCGGCCTTCCCCGAGGACGGCGGCAACCCGAGCGCCCTGTTTGCCGCCGCCGACTGGGCCATGTACCGCATCAAAAACCAGGGCGGCGACGGTGTAGCCTGGGTGCCCCCGCCGCCGGCTGAACCGGTTCGTTCGGCCGATGTCCCGTTTTGACCCCGCGCACCCGTCATGGCGGCTGGGCACCCTTCGCTCAGCCGGTCACCCGCCGATACCGGCGCCGGTGGTACACGAGCGGTTCTGCTGCCGAGAAATCCAGCGACACGATTTCGCCCACAAAAAGGACGTGGTCGCCGCCGTCGTACCGGTGGCGAGTTCGGCACTCGACGCGGGCCCACGCGTCCTTGAGCAACGGCGCCCCCGTCTCTCCGAAGGTGTACTCCAGGCCGGCAAACCGGTCCGGTTCGGGACCGGCAAACCGGGCGGACAGCTCTTCCTGCCCGGCCGCCAGGGCATTGACGGCGAACCCTGGCGCGGCCTCGAAGTGCGGCAGGCTGCCCGCCTGCCGGGCTAAGGTGAACAACACCAGCGGCGGATTCAAGGATAGAGGGTCAAACGAACTGGCTGTAAATCCCCGGGGCTGGCCGTCGATGCCGCGGCATGTGATGACGGCCACGGCCGCAGGCCAATTCGAAAACAGTTCTTTAAACTGGGCCGGGTCGATGGTCACGGGCCCCTTCGCCTCCTCCGGCCACCGCGGGCGGCCAATCTTTTGGGCGGGCGCTTCCGGCGCAAACTCCACTCTCTAATTTGCCGGTCACGGCCGTTCCCCTCCTGATCCCGTTTCCAGACCACACCGGATCCGTCATTTTCTTCTCCCTTTTCTTTATCCTGCCGGGTGATGCGCCATCGGTTGGTATGCTTGACGGCGGACGAGCGGGCAGCGTACACTGAACATAGTCAAACAAGTCTTTGAATGATGAGCGGCCCGAACTGCGCTTGGCGACAGCAACGAGCATGGAGGAGGGATGCGCGTCGTGGCCCTTCAGCACAATCCAGCCAGCCCCCGGGCGGGTCGCCGCTTGGCGGCGCCCGTATGCCAGGTCGAGTCGATCAACGAAATGCTGGTGGAGCAGCTGCGGCCCGGGGCGGACCGGGCCGCAGCTGCCGCCCCGCTGTTTAAGGCCGTGGCCGACGACGCCCGGGCCCGCATCGTCTGGGCCCTCAGCCGGGCCGAACTGTGCGTCTGCGATGTGGCGGCCCTCATCGGCACTAGCGTCGCCGCGGCGTCCTACCACCTGCGGTTGCTGCACCGGCTCGGCGCGGTGCAGTATCGGCGGGACGGCAAAATGGTCTATTACCGGCTGGCCGATCCTCGTCTGGGCCGGATCGTCGAGGCGGCGGCCGGCCTATCGACGGGCCCACCCGTTGCGAATGCAGCCAACCCGCCGGCAAGATCGTCGCCGGAACGCGCGCGGGCGAAAGCGGTGACGATACGATGATCCAGGTCTATCGCGTCGAAGGCATCACCTGCCTCGACTGCGCCGCCCGGTTTGAGCGGGCCGTGGCAAGCCTTCCGGGCGTGTCCCGGGCTGTCCTCAACCCCATGGCCGGCCGGCTGGTGGTCGAAGGCGAGCACCGGCTTTCGGACATCCAGTCAGCGGCCCGCACCGAAGGCTATGTCATCACGCCCGCCCAAGACGGCCCCGCGGTTGCGACACGCGACGGCAAACCGGCCCGGGTCAACTGGCCCTTGGCGCGGATTGCGGTGTCCAGCGTGGCGTTGGCGGGCAGCATCGGCGCCCTGTTGACCGGGATAGGAGAACCTTACGCGCGCATCCTGTATGCCGTCGCCATCGTCGCAGGAGCTTGGGGAAACGTTCGCCGGGCCGTGCTGTCGCTTTCCCGGCTGCGGTTCAACACGAGCGTGCTGATGACTTCGGCCGTCATCGGCGCTGTGGCCATCGGCGAATGGACCGAAGCCGCGCTCGTCGCGTTGTTATTCGGCGTTTCGGAGGCGCTGGAATCCTGGACGATGCAGCGGGCCCGGCGATCCCTGCAGCAGCTGGTGGACTTGACGCCCAAAACAGCCCGGGTGCTGACCGAAGAGGGCGAGACCGAACGCCCGGTGGAACGAGTTGAGATCGGTGACATCCTGACCATCCGCCCGGGCGAACGCATCGCGCTGGACGGCGTCGTCCTCAAGGGAAGCGCATCCGTAGACGAGGCACCCATCACCGGTGAATCGATGCCCGTCCCCAAGTCCGCTGGGGAACCGGTGTACGCGGGAACGTTTTGTCTCGACGGCCACCTGACCGTGCGGGTAACCAAGCCGGCAGCGGGCACAACCATCGCCCGCATCATTCAGCTGGTGGAAGAGGCCCAGAGCCGCCGGGCACAGGCGCAAGCGTTCGTCGATCGGTTCGCGGCCTACTACACCCCGGCAGTCATGGCCGCGGCGGCGCTGGTGGCCATCATCCCGCCCGTCATATGGGGCGGTCCGTGGGGAACGTGGGTCTACCGGGGTCTCGCGCTGCTGGTGGTGGCGTGCCCGTGCGCGCTGGTGGTGTCCACTCCCGTTTCCATCGTCAGTGCCATCAGCGCTGCGGCCCGCCACGGCGTACTGATCAAGGGAGGCATCCACCTGGAGCAGTTGGGCCGTCTCACGGCTGTCGCGTTCGACAAGACAGGCACCCTCACCGCCGGAAAGCCTGTCATCACCGACGTCGTGCCGGTAGGTTCGGCCCGGGCCGAAGACGTTCTGGCCGCGGCCGCCGCTTTGGAGTCGCATGCCAGCCACCCCCTGGCCGCGGCCGTCGTAGAAGCCGCGCGGGCCAGGGGAATTCGGCCGTCTCCGGTCGACGATTTCCGGAACATCCCGGGCCTTGGCGTTCAGGGCACGGTGGGCGGGCAAACGCGGCTGACCGGCAGCCCCCGGCTGTTGGCCCAGCGCGGCCTTTGGACGCCCGAAACGGCCCGCCTGGCAGCCGAGCTTGAGGAGCAAGGCAAAACGGTCATCGCCGTGGCCGCCGGCTCACGGCCGTTAGGCCTGTTGGCCGCGGAGGACCGGATGAGGGACGAAGCGCCGGCAGCAGTCGCCGCGCTGCGGCAGGCGGGCATCCGACGCATCATCGTATTGACTGGCGACAATGAGCGGGCCGCCCGAAGAGTGGCCGCCCTGACCGGCGCGGACGATGTCCGAGCGGGCCTTTTGCCGGAGGATAAAGTGGCGGCGGTTCGTGAGCTTTTGGCTGGAAACCGCGTCGCGATGGTCGGCGACGGAATCAACGACGCGCCGGCTTTGGCCGCCGCCACCGTCGGCATCGCCATGGGCGGCGCGGGCACGGACACGGCGCTGGAGACAGCCGACGTTGTGCTGATGAGCGACGACCTGGGCAAGCTCCCATTTCTGGTCAGGCTCAGCAAGGCGACCGTCGGCACCATTCGGCAAAACATCGCAATATCGTTGGCCATTAAGGCCGCCGCGGTGCTGCTGGCGTTCTCCGGCTGGCTCACGCTCTGGCTTGCCATCACGGCCGACATGGGTGCCTCTCTTCTGGTGACGGTCAACGGCATGCGCCTCCTGCGCTTCCGGCCTTCCTTGACCAAGTCAACAGGGGCACTGGCTGCCGGCCCTTCCCGGCCGGGACTGCCCGAATCCGGGCAAACTGCGTGACCTCCCGGTGCGGGCGCGGTGAGCCGTTGGCGACTTGTGCAAACCGCCAGCCGCCGGCATCCTTAACGTTGGGGCATTAACGCTGGGGCAACTCCCGGAGCCACGCCGCAGGCCCGGTCAGCCGGCGGGCTTGCCCGGTGGGCCCGTCGGTGGTCAAGCGGGCCCATATCGCCACGCATTCGGGATCGAACTGGGTTCCCGCGTTGCGGAGGATGTACTCCCGAGCCTGCTGGTGAGACCACGGCTCCCGGTACGCTCGCCGGGACGTCAGCGCGTCGTACACGTCGGCGATGGCCAAAATCCGGGCCAGGAGGGGAATCTGCCGGCCCCGCAAGCCGTCGGGATACCCGGTTCCGTCCCACCGCTCGTGATGGTGGCGGATGATGGCCAGTTCATCGGGCAAAAAGCCCAGCCGGCTGCACATCTCGTAGCCCGCCACCGGGTGCTCTTCAATGATTTTCTGCTCTTCAGGGGTCAGCGGGCCGGGCTTGTTGAGGATGTGGTCGGGTACCTTCAGCTTTCCCACATCGTGCACCAACCCGCCGTGCACCAACGCCACCAGCTGGTCGCTCGACAACCCCATGGCCTCGCCCAACTGCAGCGCCGCCTGCGCGACCCGGTAGCTGTGGCCGGCGGTATACGGGTCCCGGACTTCGGTGGCCACCACCAGCGCGCGGACGCTCCCCGCCAGGCCCGTATCGAGCTGCCGCAGCGGATCGGACCGGAACAGCTCGTAGACAGCCTCAGCCAACGTACCGCCCTGGGAGTACAAGCGCAGCACGCCCCAGCTCATCACCCCCACCGCGGCCAACAACAAGTAATGGTACGACCACCAGCTGACTCGCCAAAGCTCACCCCGGACGATGATCCATTCCGCCACCGCCAGCCACCCAGAGGCAAAGACGACTGCCAGAGGAAAATGAAGGCCCGTGGCGACGTACGTCCGCCAGTAGCGGTTCCCGCTTGCGGCCAACAGCCCGATGGTCGCGACCGCAACGGCCCATTGAAACCGGGGCTGGGCCAACGGGACCGCGTCCCACAGGTGCGGCCATCCGAGGCTGGCGGCCACCGTGACGACGAGCACCCCCGCCCACGCGGGCACCAGCCACGCTCGGGCCGCGGACAACTGTTGCAACAGCGGCGACGAGGTGGAAGCCGACGACAGGGCCATCCAAAGGGCGGTCAGCAAGAGGCTGACTGAGGAACTGGCACCCGGCAATGCGTTGGCCTCAAGCAGAAAGCCGGGCGTGGCCAGCCCGTGCAGGGCGAACATGAACCCCAGCGACATGAAGCCCAGCGCCAGCAACATGATCTGCAGGTTGCGCTGGCGGCGGGCTGCCATCCCCACTGCGGTGGCCACTCCACCGGCAGCCAGGGATGTCACCGACACGATTACAAAATGATACAACGATGCCGGGATGAGCGGATCCAGATCCGGGCGTCGCTGGAGGTACTCGAATGCCAAAAACGGCGCCAGGCACGTTAGGAGCACCAACCCGGCAGTCCACAGCCGCCTCGGACGCACCGTTCCGCTCACCGCCTTCCTGATCGGCTCCACACCCCGCCCTACTGTTTCGTGCACATTTCCACAGTTTTGCATTCGCATGAAACCCATGTTTTTCCTTCACCAGATCCGCTTCCTGGAAACCCCGGCTCCGTCCCCGCCGGCTCCGTCCCCGCATAGCATAGGAAGCCGGGCGTACCGGCGACCACGACACGGGGAAGACGGGGGAAACCGGCCATGTGCGGCATCGCAGGGTGGATTGATTGGGATCGGGATGTGCGTCGGGAGGCGCCGGTGGTGGCGGCCATGGGCGAAGTCCAGGCCTCACGAGGACCGGACGCCAGCGGCCTGTGGATCGGGCCGACCGCCGGCCTGGCCCACCGCCGCCTGATCGTCGTCGATCCCGAGGGCGGCGACCAGCCCATGACGTTTCGCCGCGGGCGCGAAACGTACGTCATCGTCTACAACGGCGAATTGTACAACGGCCCCGAAGTCCGGCGGGAACTCAAACTGTGCGGGTACTCATTCCGGGGTCACTGTGACACCGAACTGGTGCTCCTGGCCTATGCCCAGTGGGGTCCAGCCTGCCTGAACCGCCTAAACGGCATGTTCGCTTTTGCCATCTGGGAAGACCACAACCAGCGGCTGTTTCTCGCCCGGGACCGCCTCGGGGTGAAACCGCTGTTCTTCGCGCCCCTAGCCCGCGGCTTTTTGTTCGCTTCGGAAATCAAGGGCCTGTTGGCCCACCCGGACATTCGCCCGGAGGTGGACGCAGAAGGCTTGGCGGAAGTGTTCGCGCTAGGGCCCGCCCGCACGCCGGGACATGGAGTGTTCCGGGGTATCCGCGAGCTCAAGCCGGGCCAGTGGATGCACGTGGAGCGCCAGGGCATGCGCGTGGAAACGTACTGGCGCCTGGAGAGCCGACCGCACGCTGATGATCCCGGCAGCACCGTGGCCACGGTGCGAGAACTGCTCTCGGATGCGGTCGGCCGTCAGCTGGTGGCCGACGTCCCGGTATGCACCCTCCTCTCAGGCGGCGTAGACTCCAGCGCCCTGACCGCCCTGGCCGCCCGAAGCGGCGTCCCGGCCGGGGAGGCGCGCTTAGGCTCCGATCGGCCCGTCGACACCTGGTCGGTCACGTATCGGGACAACGATCGCTATTTTCGAGCCAGTGACCTGCAGCCGGCCGACGACGGCCCGTGGATCCGGCTGGTCTCCGAGCATCTCGGCACGCGGCACCACACGGTCGTTATCGACCAGCAGGACCTCGCGGGCGGATTGGTGCAGGCTACCCTCGCCCGGGATCTGCCCGGCATGGCCGACATTGACGCCTCGCTCTACCTGTTTTGCCGGGAGATTCGCCGGGAGTTCACCGTGGCATTGTCCGGCGAATGCGCTGACGAGATCTTCGGAGGCTACCCGTGGTTTCGCAACGCCGCCGGCGACTCAAGCGAGGCGTTCCCCTGGTCCCGCCAGCTCTCGGTGCGGGAGGAGATTCTCTCCCCGGCGGTGCGGGAAGTTGTCCGGCCCCGGGAGTACGTCCGCCAACGGTTGTCCGAAGCGCTTGAGGAAGTGCCCCGCCTGGAGGGCGAAGACGAATCGGCCCGGCGCATCCGGGAGCTGTTTTACCTCAACATCACCCGCTGGATGCCGACATTGCTCGATCGCAAAGACCGGATGAGCATGGCGGTGGGATTGGAGGTCCGCGTTCCTTACTGCGACCACCGGCTTGTGGAATACGTCTGGAACGTGCCGTGGGAGATGAAGTGCGCCCGAGGGCGGGAGAAAGGGCTCTTGCGCCAAGCCATGGCAGGATTGTTGCCCGAGGAGGTTCTGTGGCGCAAAAAGAGCCCTTACCCGAAGACGTACCATCCGGCTTATGGGTCCGCGGTCCGCGATAAGCTCACCGCGATCCTCGCCGATCCCGACTCACCGTTGAACCCGCTCATCCACCGGCCCGCGGTGGAGCGAATGCTTTCGGCCGGGCCCGAGATGAACCTGCCATGGTTCGGTCAATTGATGAACGCGACGCAACTTTGGGCCTACCTCGTCCAGGTCGACACGTGGCTACGGCGATACCGGATTCGGATCCGGATCTGAACCCGGCTTTGGCGATACCGGTTCCCCTCCGGATCCGGATACGCTCGGCCACGGGACACCGGTCAAAAGCTCCCCCGCGTCGAAGCCCGCCAGCTCCAGCCACTCCTCGACGAGGACGTCGGCGGCCTGGAGGTACGCAGCCTGGGCCAGAGTGAACCCGTATGATGCTTCAAGGCGGGCCTGTTCGGCCTTGGCCAGCGCGGTGGTGGCCCGCAAGACATCGACCTCGGTGGCCATACCGGCTTCCCGCAGCGCCTCGGCGACCGCCAAGCCTTCCCGCGCAGCCTCCACGCCCCTTAGCGCGGCTTGAAGGCTTTCCCGGGCCGCCTCAAGCCGGGCATAGGCCGCGATCACGTCGGCCTGGGCCGCCGCTTCCCGCTGTTCCAGCTGCAAAGCCGCCGCTTCGACCTGCAGCTTGGCCTGGGCCAGCTGCGCGTCCCGCTGGCCGCCGTCCAATATCGGCCACGTCACCTCCAAGCCGGCCATCCAGCTGGGCGACTCGCCCCCGACCGCCATCCCGTCCACAAACTGGCGGGCCGTCATGACGCTGCCGCCGATGTAGCCGTGACGGTCGACCGAAAGCGTCAGCTCGGCGTCGACCCAGCGGTAACGGCCGACTAGCTGCACGCCGGGCTTGGCCTGTTCCCGGGCCAAGTCCGCCGCGGCCTGAGCCCGCTCAAGATCCCTTCGAGCCCGTCGAACATCTCCCCGCTCGGCGACATTTTCCAGCGCTGCTTGCAAATCCGGCCAGACCGCGGGAATGTCCGTCTCCACCACGTTCAGATGCGTGTCCAGGGGTAGACCCAGACTCTGGTTGAGCGCCATGCGGGCCGCCCGGACCTCCCCGTCCGCCCGCAGCACGTCGGCCAGCGCACCGTACCGCTGGGCTTCCGCCTGGAGCCGGTCGGCCTCGGTGGCCGTACCCTCCCGCACTCGGGCCTGCGTATGGCGTTCCAGCGCTTCAGCTTCCGCCAAAGCCGCTTGGGCAACCCGCAACGCCGCCTCGGCGCGCAAAATGCCGTAATACGCCTCCAGGCTCTGCACGATCGCGGTTCCCAGGGCGTTCTCGAACTCGTCCCACGCCTGGGCCTCCTCACTGTCGGCCAGCGAGGCGAGGGCCTTTTGGAGCCGGGACTTCCAAAGGGACGCCCGCGCCGACAGCGTCACCTGGTATCCTTGCCCCGCCACCTCCTGCCCCCCCGCGCCGGATCCGGCGGCCAGTCCGGCGAGGCTGTCGCAGAGGGCTTTGTCGAAGACGGACCCAGCGACCGCACACGCCCGGAGTACCGGTTCGAGGTACCCTGCCAGGTCGTCGCCCAGCGCCGGGGCCTGCTCCTGGCCGAACACGTACGGCGACCCGCTCACCGAAAGCGACGGCGCCAACGACGCCCGCTGCTCCACGGCCCGGGCCTGTCCCAACGCCAACTGGATCCGGGCCGCCCGCACCCCCAAATGGTGGATCAGGGCCTGCCGCACGACGTCCACCGCACCGTACTGTTCTTGCCCGGCGCCGGCAACGCCCGGGGCGGGGGATTGTTCCCGGACCGACGGCCCGGGCGCTTGGCCCAGTGCTTCGCCGTTCACACTGAGCGCGAGCAAGAACGCTCCCAGCCACGCTGCGACGATGGCCGCCCGGCTCCGCCCTCGGGCCGCCCGGTGCTTCATCGGTCGTTCATCTCCCGGGCGATCGCCTGGAAAAATTCGGCCCGGGCCACATTGTAGTCGAACACCGCATTGACCGCGCCGGTGCGGGCGTCGGTCAGCCCGGTCTGGGCCTCAAGCACTTCCAGATCCGTGGCCATGCCGGCCTCAAACAGCGCCTGCACCACCCGCCAGTTTTCTTCCATCTCGGCCAGCCGCTGCCGGCTGACGTCAAGCCGGCGGTAGGCGTCCTGCATCTCGTTGTATGCCCGCATGATATCCAGGGTAATGCCCTGCTCCGCCTGGACCAGCTGCAGCTTGGCCTGCTCCAGCTTGATGGCCGCCTGTGCCCGGTTCAGCTCCGGCGTGTAATCGTTGGTCGAAAGCTCCAGTTCCTTTTCGGCCACCTCGACCCCGATGCGGGCTTGGGCCAGCTCGAGCCGGTTCTCAAGGCCTTCCGCCAAAGCCTCCTGCAGCGAAAGCTCAACGGCCTCCCCGGTTACCACGTTTCCGTCCAGCACGACCTCGGTGCCGGCCGGCAAGCCTATCACCTGCAGCAGCCGGGCAGTGGCCAGCGCCAAATTGTCCAGCACTTGCGCCCGGTTGGCTTCCAGTTCCAGGAGGGACGTCTGGGCCCGCAGAACGTCGACGTCCGTCGCCACCCCGGCGTCCCGGCGGCTCTTGGCCACCTCCAGCTGGCGCCGGCTCGCCTCCAGCGAGTCGTCGAGAACGGCCAGCAGGTTTTCAAGGCGCAGCACGTCGTAATACGCCGACTCCACTTCGTACGCCACGTTTTGTTCGGTCAGGGCCAGACTGCGCTGGGCCAGCCGCAGCCCGGCCTCGGCCTGCAGCAGCGTTGCCGGCGACGGGCTGATCAATGCCGAAGCCCGCGCTTGCGCGAGCGCCGTTTCCGCCGCTTCCACCTCCCGGCGGGCCAGAGCGAGCTGCACGTTGTGCTCAAGGGCAAGCTCTACTGCCCGATGCAAATCCAAGTTTACCGGCTGCTCATCCTGGGCGCCTGCCGGCACCGTCCCGGCCAAGATCAGCGCCAAAGCCAAGAGCGCTCCTCCGAAGCTCCATCGACGCCTGAAGCCTTTCATGCCCGTACCTCCTTCTCCGATCCCCTCCGGCCCACCCGGAACACCCGCGCCAGCCAGCCGCCCAGATCGTCGACAATCGTATAAGCGACGGGCACAAATCCCAGCGTCAACAGGGTGGATACCGTAAGGCCGCCGATGATGACGGTGGCAATCGGTGCGCCCAACTCCGAGCCTTCCCCGATGCCTAAGGCCAGAGGAACCATGCCGAGCACCGTCGTCAGCGTCGTCATCAATACAGGACGCAGGCGGTTCGAACACCCTTCCAGCATCGCCTCAAGGCGCGACTTGCCCTGCCGCCTGAGCTGGTTGACCATATCGATCATAACGATCCCGTTATTGACGGCGATTCCAGCCAGCACAATGACGCCGACGAATCCGGGCACACTCAAGGACCGGTTAGAGACGACCAGCGCCCACACGACCCCGGTGAAGCCCAGCGGCACCGTCGCCATAATGACCAGGGGATGGACGAGCGATTCAAACTGCGCCGCCATGATCATGTACACCAGGACTACCGCCAAAAGCAGCGCGAATGCCAAGTCGCGAAACGCCTCTTCCATTTCCGCGGTGTCGCCGCCGAACCCCCACTCGACATCATCGGGCAAGTTCATGGCCGACACGACCTTGGCGATGTCCGCCACGACGCTGCTCAAATCCCGTCCCGAAATGTGCGAGTAGACGAATACGACCCGCGACTGGTCCTCCCGCTCGATCGTCACCGGAGCGACGCCTTCCGCAATGCGGGCAACCTCGCTCAACGGCACGTGGGCGCCGACCGGCGTCGAAATCAGCAATCGCTCTACGGCCGCGAGGTTATCCCGCCACTCGGGTGCCAGCTGAACCCGGACTTCAATTTCGCTGCCGCCGCCGCCGGGACGGTATTGAGTGGCCACTGCCCCGTCCATCGCCGTCCGAATGGCCGAAGCGATCTGCGCCACCGTCAACCCGTAGCGGGCAGCCCGGTCCCGGTCGATGACAACCTGCAACTCGGGACGGCCTCGACGGGTCGACGTCTCCACTTCCCGGGTTCCCGGCACCTCGGCCACCCGGGCCGCCACTGCCTCGGCCAGCTCCAACAGTTGCTCCGTATCCCTTCCTTTGAGCCGCAGCTGGATGGGCGCCCCGCCGCCGCCACCGCCGCCGGTGTACGGGTTCTCCATCGCGACCAGAATCTCCGCACCGGGGATCGTAGACGCGAACTGCCGGATTTCCTCCACAACTTCCTCCGTACTTCTCTCGCGTTCAGACTGTTGGACGAGGTTCACGGCCAGCACGCCCGACTCACTGCTGTCGGAGCCCCCGGCCGAGGCGTACACGACCTCCACCTCGGGAATACCGGACACAAATTCCTCCAGCTCGCGGACGATCGCGTCCGTCTCCTCCAAGGTGCTCCCGTAAGGCAACCGCACCCGAACGCCGATGGAGCCCGTGTCGGTCACCGGGAGAAACTCCTGGCCGACCCGGGGAACAAGCAGCACCGCCGAAACAAGCGCGGCCGTTACCACCAGCACCGCCACATACCGCCGGCGGAGAATCCAGCCGAGAAACGCCCGGTAGCGATCCCGAACCCGATCAAAGAGATCCTTGCGGCTCGCTCCTTCGGCCCCACCGTATTGGGAAACCGGGATGTTGACCCGGGCGGCCAGCATCGGCACGAAGGTAAGGGCCACCACCAAACTCATCGCCAGGGAGAACACTACCGCGAACGACAAGTCCCGGAACAGCTCGGCCGTCAATCCGCCGACGAACACGATCGGAAGAAACACCGCCACGGTCGTGAGGGTGGAAGCCGTCAACGCCATGCCCACTTCCCCGGTGCCGTCGATGGCCGCTTCCTTTGGTGCTTTGCCCATCTGCCGGTGCCGCACGGCGTTCTCCAAGGATACGATCGCGTTGTCGACCAGCATTCCGACCCCCAGCGCCAGGCCGCCAAGGGACAAGATGTTGAGGGACACGTCCAGGACGTACAGGAAGAAGAATGTCGCCAGTCCCGCGACGGGGATCGCACTTCCGATGATCAACGTCGGCCCCAGCGTCCGCAGGAACACGAACAGCACCACCATGGCGATGATGGCTCCCTGCAGGACGTTGTTGGTCACCGACTGGATCGACAGCCGGATGAACTCCGCCTCATCCCACACTTCTTGGATGGTGATCTGGTCCCCAAACTCCTCCTGCAGCCGGGCGAGCTCGGCGCGGATCCGGTCGCTGACCACCACCGTGTTGGCCTGGGCTTCCCGCTGGATCGTCACCGCGACGCTCGGCTGGCCGTTCAGGCGCGAGAGCGTGCGCTGCTCCTTGTAGCCGTCAACCACCCGGGCGACGTCTTCCACCCGCACGACGCCCGCGGGTCCGGCATGGACGACCGTGCGGCCGATTTGTCCTACATCCGTGAACTCGCCGACGGTCCGCAGGGTCAATTCCCGCGTCGGCTCCGTCAGCCGGCCTCCGGGCATGTTCAAGTTCCCGGCAGCTACCGCCTGACGCACCTGGTCCATCGTCAACCCAAAGGCGTTCAACTTTGCCTGGTCGACCTCGATGCGAATCTCCCGCTCAAGGCCGCCGCTGACGTTGACCTGGGCGACGCCTTCAAGCCGCTCCAACCGGTCGACGATATGGTCTTCCACAAACTGCCGCAAGCTCGCCAGATCATCCATGCCGCCGACGTTCAACTGGTACATCGGCGCCAGCGAGGGATCGAAACGGAACACCTGCGGTTCACCGGCGCCGTCGGGAAGAAGTCCCCGGATAAGGTCGAGCCGCTCCCGCATTTCCAGCGCGGCGAAATCCATGTCGGTTCCCCAGTTGAACTGCACTACGACCGTGGACGAACCCGCCGACGACGTGGAGCTGACCTGGTTAACATTGCGCACGGTCGCCATGGCTTCCTCAATGGGGCGGGTGATCTGCGACTCGACCTCCTGGGGACCGACATTTTCGTACTCGGTGATGACCACCGCCGCGGGGAAGTTGAAGTCCGGCAACAGGGCAAGCTCCAGGCGGCCTAAGGCCACGCCGCCCAGGATCAGCGCGGCAAGGATGATCATGAACGTTGCGATGGGTCGCTGAACGGCAAACCGGGCGATCGACACGCTACACGTCCTCCTGGATAACCCGGATCCGCATGCCGTCTTGCAGGAATATGCCGGCCTGCGGTACAATTACCCGCTCGCCGGCCCGCAGGCCGGAGGTGACGGCCACAACGTTGTCCGCCTCGGCGCCCACAGTGACAGGGCGCTCGCGCGCGACGGCCTCCCCGCCGTTCGATTCCTCGACCACGAAGACGACGGGCCGTCCGCCCCGGTAGACTACCGCGCTGCGAGGCACGACGGGCGCGGGCGCCTCCCGCTCGAGCTCAACCTCAACCCGAGCCACCATGCCGGGTTTCAGCCGGTGATCGGGATTTTCCACCGCGAACCGGACGGGAAACACGCCGGCCGTATTGCCCGCCACCGGTGCGACGGCGGTCACCGTTCCCGTTACAGACCCGCCCCCCAGCGCATCCACCCGCACCTGTACCGGCTGGCCGACCCGAACCCGGTTCACTTCCCGCTCGCTCAAGCCGGCCTCGATGAGCACCCGGTCGATGTCCACGATGACCGCCACCGGCGTACCCGCGGAGACCATCGCGCCAACTTGCGCGGGACGGGAAGCGAGCAATCCGGAAAACGGCGCCCGGATCGTGGCGTCAGCCAGCTGCTGCTCTGCCAGGCGCACCGCGGCTTCCGCCTGCTCCACCTGGGCCCGGGCGGCCTGGATGTCTTCCTCCGTTGCCCCTCGTTCCAAAAGCGCCAGCCGCTGCAAGGCGGCCTCGTGCTGCAGGCGGGCCACCTCGTAGTCAGTGCGCGCGCCGAGCAGCGCGTCTTTTGTGACGGCACCCTCTGCGTACAACCGCTCAATCCGGGCCAACGTCTCTGCGACGCGGTCGAACGATGCCCGGGCTTGTTCCGCCGAAGCCCGGGCCTGCGCGATTTCTTCCTCGGCCGCACCCGCCAAAAGCCGGGCCAGGTTGGCCTCGGCCGCAGAGAGCTGGGCCCGGCGCTGCTCCAGGTTCAACCGCAACTCGGTATCGTCCAGCTCAACGACAGGCTGGCCGCTGTCGACACGGGTTCCCATATCGCCGGCTACCCACCGGACGGTGCCGGATACCTTGGATACCAGCGTCACTTCCCGGTTGGGGGTGACAGTGCCCGTCACGGTCACCCGGGGGCCGATCGCCTCCTCGGCAACTGTGACTGCGCGCACAGTCACAACTTCCGGCACAGAGGAATTCGCGGCGGCAGAAGACTCCGCCGTGGGCGATGGCGCAGTCCCGCCGCTGGCTGCCGGGGTCCCGGGCGCAGCCCCCTTGCCGCCAGCCAAGAGCCAGATGCCGACCCCGGCGGCGGCGAAAATGACGATGAGCCAGGCCAACCGTGCGCGCACGGGCATCCCCCCAAAAAGAACAACTTGCCGCAAACCCCAGAAACACCAATAACGATACAATCACGGTGAGAAATCGTCAAGCCGGGGACTTAATGCCATCGACCGGAGCACAGTACGCCGGAGGCTGTCCCAAAAACGGCGGTCGCCGGCGGACCAGGCCCCTTCGGCCCGTCGCACCGGCGACCAATCATCCCTTGCGGGTTTTTCCAGCAGACTATCCCGATGCGGCCGCTGGGGGAACCGTAGCCACCCCGGCCTGGCCTCCCTCCAAAATGCCGACCAGCGCCCGGAAGATGTCGGATTCGGTGATGATGCCGACTACCCGGTCGCCCTCCACTACCGGCACCCCGCCGATCTTGCGGTCGATCATCAGCCGGGCCGCCGCTACCAAGTCGGTTTCCGGGGTCACCGTCATCACGTTCCTCGTCATGATCTCGCCGACCTGCACCTTATCCAGCAGGTAGTTGATCTCCCACACCGACAAGCTCGTCGCCACCGACGGCGTGGCCCGCATCAAGTCCAACTGCGTCACGATCCCTACCAGCCTGTCCCGGTCCACCACCGGCAACCGGCGGATTTTGTGCTCCTGCATGAGCCGTTGGGCTTCCCGGATGGAGGTCGTTGGCGCGATCGTGATCGCACCCTTGGTGTACACGTCCCGAACTTTCATCGACCGCACCCCCTTGACGGAATCTTTCTATCAATTTGTCGAGGTATCTTCATGGTACCGAATGGCAAAGGAGGCCAATAGAGACATCTTTCCCCACGCCCCGGGGTCGGAGGTCCCTATTCCGGTTTCTACTCCCACGGGTAGGTAACCCGCACGCCTATCCGAGCGCCGTCGCCGCCCAGCGATCGCTCAAACGCCACGCTGATGGCCGGCAACGGGACAAGCTCAGCCCGTCCCACCAACACCTCTCCCGAAACCCACTCAAGGCTCAGGGCCAGCGCGTAAGCGGGAGCGTAGTCCAACCCCAGTTTCACCCCGTCAGCGCCTATCCCCGCCCGCACCGACAGCTGATCGCCGGCGGGAAAGCCCAGCTCGTACCCGGTGACCCCGGTCCGCGCCCCCCGCCACCAGAGCCTATGGACCACGGTACCGCCGGTGTAAGTGGCGATGAACTCCAGTTCGGGACGGCCGCTCCCCATCCAGTACGCGGCGCTGAGCCCAAATCGCGGCGAACAAGGGTTGCTGAGCACCGGGCGGATAGGAGCGGGACCCCTGGGAACCCGGTTCATGACGGTACCCCGGTGCGCGGCCCAAACCGCCTCGGCGATCTGCTGATGCCCGCGGCTTGTCGGATGCACGTCGCCCGCGTGAATCCACGTCAGCTCCGCCTCGCGGCCCGCGAAGGCTTCCCCGACGGGGACGGCGGTCACGCCGAACCGGTGGGCCACATCGCGGATGGTCTTGTTCAGAACGTCCACCCAGCGCCGCTGATCGGCATCTCCCGCCGTGCAAGCGGCCCATGGGTCGTAGTACTCGAGGACGTAGATGTCGGCGTCCGTGCCCGATGTGAGGCGAGCCAACATGGCCGCAAGATGAACCTTCAGGCGGGCAATGGCCTCAGCCCGCGCCGCGGGTCCGGATCCCGCCCGCCGCACGTCGTTGGCGCCGACGTGAATCGTCACCACCGAGGGCAGCGCCTGAACGGCCCGTTCCAACGCGCCCGACGCCAGCGCGTCCCCGCTTTTGGCCCACGCCTGCCCCAGATTGATCAACCGGACGTCCGGGTCGACGGTCTTGAGCATCGTGTGAAACCGGTACGCGTACCCCCGCAAAAGATGAGCGCCCACGCCGCGCGCGAGGGAATCGCCCAAGGCCACGTATACGCTGTGCGCGCAGGCGGGCACGACAAGGCCGGCCCAGGCCGCCAAAACGCTCAAGGGCAACGCCCACGCCTTGACCCCGAGCCTCCGCATCCCGCGAGCACCCTCCCAGCCCCGTTCACAGTTCTCCGCAGACGGGCGGCCCGTCCCCGGCCTCTATCGGAACTGTATGTCCCGGGTCTGGGACGTATTACCGGTTCAAGGCGCGCCCAACGCCCGCCACGGCCCGCTCCCAAGCGTCAAGTCGGTCCGCGCGAACAACGAAGGTGTGGTCGCTGACCGCGGCCAGACCTGGATGGTAGCCGTCGATGAACACCGCCGCCATGCGAAACCCAGCTTCCGCCTTGGCGGTCCGGAATCGGTCCAGGAACTCTTGAGGCAACGGGGCGTCGCCGTCGGTGACGAATACGAGGTGGCTCTGATGTTTGACTCCGTTGGACTGAAGGTAATCAAGCGCGCGAGCCAGAGGCGTCTGAAAATGGGTGCCGCCGTCGAAATCGCAACGCGCCATGGCCAACGCGATCTCGGGCTGGTACGCGCCCGCCGGGACGTCAAACTCGGCCAGCTCCTGCTCCCCGGAGAAGCATAACCCCAAAAACCGCCGGCCGTCCCGGCGGGCCACATCAAGCAATGCCAGGCCGATCCCCTTCGCCCACAGAAAGCGGGTTCTGCCCAGCGCGGCCCGGGCGTTCATGCTGCGGGAGACGTCCATGCAACATACGACGGGGCCTGCGGGTAGGCGGGTTTGCCCCTCGAAACGTTCCTGCAAAATGCGCCGGTGCTCGTACGCTTCCCGGAACAGGTCCTCCAGGTCGGGATCGGAGAGCTTGACCGCTTCTTCCGGAAGAGCCCGGTCCAAATCGCCCCCTAGCGTGAAGCCGGCGAGTCGAGAGCTTCCCTGTCCCGGCCGGCGGCGCCGCGGCGGGCGCGATGCCGCCCGCAACAGGCTCCCGAAGCGCAAAAACGCGTCCGTCAGCTCCTCAAAGCCCGGCACCTGCTGCACGGAGCGCAACAGGTTCCAGATGTCGTCGACGGCGTGGACGGTGCGCACCCCGGGCCGGATTCCCCATGCGGCCCGAAGCCGCCCGCCAGCCTCCACCGCTTCAACGGCCCGCTCCATCGCCCGCAGCACCCCGTACCCGCCTTCTGAATCCATCTCGGCGGCCAACGCCACCGGCGCCCGCCCGGGGCGGGCAAGCCTCAGCCACGCCAACTGGCCCGCCGGTCCAGTTCTGCTCCAGGCCGCCAGCAGACTGCGCCGAACCGCGGGCGAGCGCCGGTCCGGACTGCAGAGGGCTTGCGCCAGGTGCAGAGCGGCCATCGCGGCCGTGACCGGATCGCCTGCGGTCCGTTCCCGCAATCGCCGGTATTCCGCGGTCGGCAGCATCGCGGCCAAGATCGCGAAATTCCACGCAAACGCGGGCAACGTCTCGGGGTTCAGTTCGACGGCCGGCGCGTATAGGGCGAGAAACAGATCTTCCAACAGCAAGGCGGCCTGCGGAGCCCACCGTCCCAGCTCGTCTTCTTCGGCCGCCCACATCGCCGAGCCGGACCGGAGGGCTTCGTACACTGCCCGGGAATCGGGATCCGCCAACAGGGGCCGCCCCCGCTCCGGACGGGGCCCAGCCCAGGGCCGGCTGCGGCGCCGCCACCGCGGGACCCACTTCGTAACGAAAACGGCCAGCCCGCCTCGCCCCCTTTGTCCATCCCGCCGCGGGTCTTAAGGCAGGCCCCGCCCGCGCCCTATAAGCCCGCGGCCTCGTCCAGCTCCCGCAGGCGGTCGTACGCCCGCTGCAAGTACTGCTCGACAGCCATCTGGTCCGTTTCGGTCACACTTTGCCGGGACAGTTCCTTTAACTCGCGGATGCGCTCTTCCACCCGCTGCCGGGCTCCAAGGGCCAGCTTGCTGACGTCCGCGGGGCTTTGGGCGGAGCGCCGCCGCTCCTCGAACTCCCCGCAGATTTCCAGGATGCGGCTAAACTTGACCGCCGCCCGCTCCTTGACGGCCCGCAGGTAATCTTCCAAAAGCCGTTCCAGCACCGGAATGTCCTCGGGCTGATCCCACAACATGTGCCGGAGGATGCCGAAATCCCGTTCGCTCACATCATTCCGCCCCGAGAGGAGCGCGGACGTCTGCAGGGCGCGCCGGATTTGTTTCCACCGGCGGGGACTGCAGTACAAAGCTTCCGCTTGCATCGCCCTGCGCAAGCGCGCGAGTTCCTCGTACACGGAGACGGGCACCCGCACCTGGGCGCTCAGCGAAGCCAGGTGGTCCAACTCCTCGATGGTGACCGTCGCCCTCGCGTCCGGCGCGTACGTGCGGAAGTCGATGTCCGGCGTCCAAAGCATCCGCATGAAGCTGGCGTCGCTTTGCAGGTCGTCGACGACAAACCGGAACAGCCAGCGATCGTGAAACCCGGTTAGGCCCTTCTCCCGCCGCTCCTCGGGCCCGGGGATGGCATTGGTCGTGCCCATCAACGTCCTGAGCGGAATGGGATGGAACCGGCCCTGCTCCGCGTAAACCCCTTCGTACATCGGGGCCAGCAACGCTTTGAGCACCGCCTCGTTGCCGTTGTAGATCTCGTCCACGACGGCCACGTGGGCCTCCTGGAGCATGTGGGTGCTCACCCGCCGGCGCTCGCCGTGTTTGTACGCGAGGATGTCGACGGGACCGAAGATGTCCTCGATGGTCGAAAACGGCGTCAGCTGGGTGTAGAAAAAGCGGCTACCCCGCAAGTGAGCTGCCGCGAGCCGCACTTGGGTCGTCTTGGCGATGCCCGGCGGGCCGGCCAGCAACAGATGGCTGCGGTTGATCAGGCAGATCGTAATGGCGCGGGTGACGTCCTCCCGCTCGAGGATGAGCCGGTTTTGAACCGCCTCCATGTTGCGCACGCGCTCGAGCACGTCCGACGTGTCCGGCGGTCCCGAACCCCGCGACCCAGTCGCTTGTTCCAGCTCATGCATCTCCTGCGTCGGCCCCATGGCCCGCTTCCTTCCCGCGCCCGGCGGACTGTCGCCCGCCCCTTGCCGGACGGTGCACGGTCGCCGGCGACCGGCCGAATCAATTTTATAATAGTACCAACCATTGCCCCGCGATTCCTGCTCGCGGGCGCCGGGCCCCGGGCCGAAACCGCGCCTCGAGCGGGAGGACGCCGGCGGGAAAGGGAGAATCTCAACGGCCATGGTCGAGCCACAACGCATCACCGCTCGCATTCGATGGCGCGGTCATCCCTACACGATCACGGGCCGTCTGGTCCCGTCTTTTCTTGTGGAAAACGGCCGGGTGGTCGTCTTGCTGGATCAGGTCGATCCCGTGCCGCCGGGGATGGACGGATCCCGCCTCTGGGTGGCCGCAGCTGACGTCGCAAAGCCGCACGAGTTGGACCTCAGGTCCCGGATCTGGGAGCTCCCCGGCGGGCCGGAGAAGGATCGCGCGGCCCGCACCGTGGCCGTGGCGCTGTCCGAACGGGTGCGGGGCCACGGCATCGAGATCCGGTTGGGCCGGGACCGGCCGTCCGGTGTGGAGCTGGTGTTCGCCATGGACGTGCCGCTGGACGGTGCCGTCGACTACTTGTGGGGCTTTCAGGCCGCTTGCCGCTACTGTACGTTCCGAGAGCTGCGCTGGCGACCGCCCGCGGTCCATCTGGCTTCCGCTCAGTTGGACGCACCTCGCCGGGCTCGGGCCGCCCACTCGGCCGCGCAGCTGCCTCTTTGGCTCACAAGCCGCCAGTTTTGGTCCGCCTTCCGCTGGGAATCGGGACGGCTCGTCCATATCGTCCAGTTTTCCTTGGACGAGCGCCTTCGCCGCACCGTGCAAGCCCGGTTTCACCTGGAAACGGCTCCGGGAACCTACGCAACGAACAAGTAATCAGCCCCCTCGCGCCGTCCCCAGGCGGCCATGCGGGCCCGGATATCTTGCCGGGCGCCCGGAGCGCCCACGGCGGCGATGACGAATGCATCCGCATCCTTAACCGATTCCACCGGCAGCACCGGACGTTCGAAAACGGTGCGGCCGATTTTGCCGGGCGAGATGTCGCAAAACGCGGCGATTTCCACTCCCTCTCGGAGCAACGCCTTGCCCAGCCGCCGACCGGTCATGCCGGCCCCCCATACGACGACCGGTCCTGCCCGCACCCGGGCGTCCCGGGCCAAGAAGTGGGCCTTGCAGTGGATGAACGCCCGTCGAGCGCAGCGCGGGTCGGCGAACGACAGCCGGTTGGGCCGCATGCGCCAGCCCAAAAGGACCCGCGGCACCTTTCCCAGCCGGTATCCGGCCTGATGGTACCGCAGCCATAAATCGTAGTCTTCCGCCCACGGCAGCGCCCGGTAGCCGCCAAGCTCAAGCGCCTCGTCCCTCCGGTACATGGCCGATGGGTGAACGATGGGGCTTTCAATAAAGATTTCGCGGCCGATGCGGTCCGGATCCGTCAAGCAGTTGTTCCACGCCTCGTAATTGCGGAATGCCGGGCTGACGGCCCGATCCGGAAACGATCGCACCTGGGTTCCCACCACCCCAAGGCTCCGATCGCCCTCAAGAAGCGCCGCCTGGAGGCGCAGCCGATCAGGGTGTGCAACGTCGTCGGCGTCCATACGGGCGATGAGCGGATAGCGGGCGGCCGCAAGCCCCGCGTTGAGGGCCGCGACGATCCCGTTGTGAGGGCACAACACCACCCGCACCCGGGGATCCGCCGCCGCGGCGCGCGCGAGCCACTCCCGGCTGCCGTCTGTGGAGCCGTCGTCCACGCAAACGATTTCAAGCTCCACTCCCCGCTGGCGCCTTAGGCTCTCAACGGCCCGGGCCAAATACGGGAGGCCGTTGTACACCGGCATGACCGCGCTCACCTTCGGCCTCATTGGACCCGCCTCCCCGGTATGGACGCGCCGGCAAGCGTGAACGCGCCGGTTAGAACTATCCACCGGCGCCGGATTCAGTGTAGGATAGAATGGACTAGCGGACAACTCTGGCCCCCGGGCTACAGTATCGCCAACTACCAGAAGGGCGCACGACAGGCATGGCGGAGACTTAGTCCTGCCGGTTCTCGTAAACCTCGGGATTGACCACGTGAAGGGGCCGGCGTCCGGCCAAAACGTCCATCACGGCTGTTACTGCCCCGTGGGCCATACGGGCGACGGCTTCCCGGGTTCGGGCGCCGAGGTGAGGCGTATGGATGACCTTCGGATGTCCGACAAGGGGATGCTGCAGTCCGGGAGGTTCGTGCTCAAAAACATCCAAGGCTGCTCCACCTATCCTTCCATCGTCCAAGGCCTGTACAAGAGCCACTTCATCGATAATGCCTCCTCGCGCCGTGTTAATCAACAGGGCGCCGGGTTTCAGGCGCGCGAGTTGTTTGGCACCGATCAAATGGCGCGTTGATTCGGTAAGCGGAACATGCAGGCTGATAACATCCGCTTGGGGCAAAAGGTCCTCCATGGGCGCGAAACGAAGGCCAAGCTCCTCTTCCGTCTCACGACGGCGCACCCAGTCATAGTACACTACGTTCATCCCCACGGCTCGGGCCAACCTGGCGACCTCAATACCGATTCGCCCAGCCCCAACCAACCCCAACACTTTCCCCCGCAGTTCCATGCCCAATGGACGTTCCCAACCCCCGCGCCGGACTCCATCATGGGCCATTGGGATGTGGCGGGCTAAAGCGAACATCAAAGCCAGCGTAAGTTCGGCGACTGCGATACGGTTGGCCCCGGGTGTGTTCGTCACTACGATGCCTCGTTGGCTTGCGGCCACGAGATCGACGTTATCTGTACCCGTCCCATAACGGGCGATAACTCGCAACGACGGGCCCGCGCGGTCCATTACCTCACGCGTAACAGGCTCGGTACCTACGATCAGGCCTGCCGCTCCTGTCACCATCTCCGCCAGCTCCGATTCGGTGAGGGGGTGCCTTCGCTCGTTAAGACAAACGTCGTAGCCTGCTGATACCAGAGGGCTGAGGTGCTGTGGCGCCTTGCATAGGCTCGTCGGGGTAACGATGATCCGGACAGTCATAATACGGCGCCTCCCCCGGATTCCATCTCTTGCTGCGTGGATGGAGAGGCGGCGGTTTTTGAAGGAAACAAACTTGCAGCTTGTTCCAGTAAGCGAACGTATCTCTCCACGGCCGGTCGATACGCGCGATGCATCTCCTCACGCGGTTCGACTCGCTCAGTCGGCTGCACAAAGCGCCGGGCTGTCTCCTTTACATCATCGAAGGCAGCGACTGACCGTCCTGCGATGATGGCGACGCCAAGTACCGACCCATCTGCACGGTTCAAGTTCACGTATGGAATATTGAGTACATCAGCCTTTATTTGCTTCCAAAGATAGCTCTTCGATCCACCACCGATCACTCGTACCTCTCGGAACCGGAGGCCCGGAAACTGTTCCCGCTCAACCCGGAGGTAATACGCGTATTCGTACGCCACGGCCTCCAGCATGGACCGATAAAAATGAGCAGGCCCGTGATTCCAAGAAAATCCCAGCCATAGTCCCCGAAGAGCAGGATCATTAGGACACACCCGGCCTCCTAAATGGGGTAAAAACAGCAGTCCCTCCGAACCAGGCGGTACGTGTTCCGCCTGCTTGTCTAGCCACGCGTATGACGAGTCTCTGTCAGATGCCATTTGCATCCATTTATCCCGAAACCAGCGCAAGTTCAGTCCGCCGCCATTGATGTAGGCCAATGCGTACCACAGGTCCTCCGTTGCGGAACGCGCCGTAAACAAGGTCTGGTGGCGAAGGTCGGGACGAAAGTCGTCGACCGCAATTGCAAAGACTGCGGCCGTTCCTGCTATATCCAACACCCCCCCTGGATCGACCATGCCTGCGCCGAGAACGCCTGCAGTCGTATCCCCTGCACCCGCCGCTATCGGCGTCCCGCTCAGAAGCCCACTCTGGCGCGCCGCCTGATCCGTTACGTAGCCAACAATCTCCCACGGTTTGACGATGTGCGGCAACTTATCCACAGGAACATCGAATAAATCACATAGATCTTGCGACCACGTTAAGTTCTGGTTATCGCTCAAACAAGTAAAGTGAAGATAGGTATAGTCAATGAATGCTTCGTCGGCGGTCAAACCAGCCATCTTCCCAGCCACGTAGGCCGCGGGCATAACAAACTTGGCAATGCGGGAAAAGGTCTCTGGTCGCTCATGTTTCCACCAGAGAATTTTTGGTCCGTGGCTATAGGTAGGATATCCGCCCGTCAACTCGAGAATCCGGCGCTGATGGCGGCGCATCTGGCGCATGTATGGGGCACAGCGGGTATCTAGCCACGAGTCGTACGGTATGACTGGCCGCCATGCGGAATCCACGGCGCACACGCCGGCCATTTGACCGGCAAATGCGACAGCCGCTACATCGCCTCCGCGTACGGCAGCCTGTTCGAGACATGTGCGGATGGCCCGCAAGGCCGAGCCGTACATCTCATCCGGGTCTTGCTCCACCCAACCCGGGCGGGGATACCGGAGCGTCGTTTCTTCATAGGCTTGGGCAACAACCTGCCCGTCCAAATTGAATAGCGCCGCCTTCGTGCCTGTTGTGCCCAAGTCCACGCCCATCACATAATGCTTGCGCATGGACCGTCACCTCCCGGCTATCCTCCGTGTTGCTCATTGGGAATCAGAACGGGTTGCCCGTTTCGTTCCACCACCCGCATTCCGAAGCCAGTCTCCTCAATGGAACGATAGTCATGGCCGGCTTGCGCGGGGTAGATGGCATAAAAGACGAAAGGTTCATGACCTATGTTGATTGTCCGATGGGCCCAGTAGGGCGGAACGTAGGCCACCGTTCCGCGCTGCATCTCGAGGTGCGTACACCACCCGTCACGGGTTTGCATCAACAGATATCCTCGGCCTTGTAGGCCCACGTATACCTCCGCGCACTCCTCACGCACGTGGAAGTGGCCCTTTGTCATGTAAAACTCATCGCCGACTTTGCCGGGATAAATGACTGTGACACTGTAGAGAAGATGGCCGACCTCCTGGGGCACCTCAATCTCATCTACTCGGTAGACCAGCGGATCTCTAGATTCCAACTCGGCTTTCACTGCATCGGGATCGCGGTACATGTCGGCCATATCACTTAGATGACGGGTGATTATCCGTCTCGGGTGCCACAATAAACCGTTGTCTAGATTGATATGGGCACTCCAGGGCATCATTATTTCCGTCATCATCTAACCCCCCTCTTGCTTACAACAAGTCAATTCGGATGTGCTTTATCAACAAGTACTCCTCCAACCCGTGCGCGGAGAGCTCGAGCCCTATACCGCTTTCCTTCCAGCCACCGTAAGGATAGGCAACCTCTCCGCCCGACACGTTGTTGACGCCTACGGTACCGCACTCTAAACGTTCGGATACCTCAAAGGCTGTCTTCAAGTCTTGGGTGTATACATAAGCTACGAGGCCGTACGGACTGTCATTGGCCAACCGTATCGCTTCATCCAGGTCCCGCACCTTCATGACAGGAGCCAGAGGTCCGAAGGTCTCTTCCCGCATTACCGCCATCCCATGGTGGCATTCCGTCAGTACAGTGGGCATAAAGAAGTATCCGTTCGCATATTGCTCTCCCTCCGGTTCTTTGCCGCCATAGGCCACACGGGCCCCTTTATTCACCGCATCCCTAACATGGCGACGGCATGTCTCGGGACCTTCTTCCGTGGTCATGGGCCCCAAGTCTACGTCATCGTCCAAGCCGTTTCCAATTCGAAGGCGGCGCGCTTCCTCTACGATGCGTTCAACGAACGGATCATACACCGCTTCATGAACGTAAATGCGGTTGACAGCGTTACAGATCTGCCCCATGTTTCGAAACGCCCGGTAAGCGGCTCCCTTTGCCGCCTGCTCTAAGTCCGCGTCGGGAGCCACGATTAAGGGACAGTGCCCCCCCAACTCCAAGGAGATCCGCTTCAATCCGTCAGCAGCTGCGCGCATTATCTCTTTCCCCGTGTTCGTTTGTCCTGTCATGGCGATTTTACGAATGAGCCGGTGTTGGACTAAGGGACGCCCCACCTCGCTGCCCGAACCGATCACGATGTTCAGTACACCAGGCGGCAGGCCAGCTTCTTGTAGGCATGCGAGAAAAGCCGTTACCGCCAACGGGGTGATTGACGACGGCTTGGCAACCACCGTGCATCCGGCTGCGAGCGCGGGTGCCACCTTCCAGGAGAGAAGAAGCACGGGATAATTCCAAGGCCCGATCGCAGCAACCGGACCTACGGGCTGCTTGATGATCAGACTGCGACGATTCCGCTTGTCGGTGGGATAGATCTCACCATAAATCCGTCGAGCTTCCTCGGCGTAGTACTCCAGCGCATCGATGGACGCGTCGATCTCCCCCTCTGCTTCCTTGAGGGGCTTGCCCTGTTCCATCGTCAGCAACCTGGCCAACTCCGCTCGGCGACTCCTGGCAAGCCGACCGGCTTCACGCAAGATCTGCGCCCGAACCTTGGGTGCGGTCTCCGCCCACTTGGGAAAGACGGCGTTCGCGGCTTCGACGGCGCGATCCACGTCCTGAGTCGAACCAACAGGCACCGAAGCAATGCTCTCTCCGGTAGCCGGATTGATTACACTGGTCTGGCGCCCGTCAGCTGCCTCAACCCACTGCCCGTCGATCAACATGTGCGTAAGGACATTCACAACCAATCCCTCCTACGGTAGTTCTCCTATTCTGCTGAGTCGTGCGGAACCAGCTGGACGCGAACATGCTCCGGCGAGTTCGCCCACGCAAAGGCGTCATGGGCCCTGGCAAGCGGTAGGCGTGCCGTTATCAGTTGTTGGGTCGGGAGCAGGCGTGCAGCCAAAAGACCGATCACTCGCCGGAGATGAACTGCGTTAGCGCCAGTGGTTCCGGTGATGGTTACTTGTCCGTAATGAATAGGATTCGCTCGAAAACAGACGACATCGTGTCCGGAGGGCATACCGGCAAAGAGGTTAACCCGGCCTTTGCGCGCGGCCCATCCGATGGCCCGAGCCGCCAACTCAGCGGAAGGAACGGTGACCACCACCACATCGGCACCGCGCCCGTCGGTCCAATCCATCAGGTGCCGGTCAAGATCCGGGACGTCCTCCTCAAGGACGACGTCCGCCCCCAGAGCTTTGCCCCGTTGAAGGCGTTCAGGCGTTCTCCCCACAAGCAGAACTCGGTTCGCACCCATGCAGCGGCCCAAAGCCACGTGCATCAAGCCCATGGCTCCAGCCCCGACGACAAGCAAGTTCTCGCCCGGCTGGAGGCGGCAGACTATAAGCGAGTTGTAACAACACGCCAACGGTTCGGAGAGAGCAGCCTCCGCATCGGACACGTCGTTGGGCAAGGGAATCACGTTTCCCGCGCGAACGGCTTTTTCCGGAATCCGGATGAACTCCGCCATACCGCCGTCCATTGAAATACCGAATGCTTGATAATCCCGGCAAAGGTGCACATCCCCCACCAAGCACTCGGAGCACGTTCCGCATCCAACATTGGGGGCGATGGCCACCCGCTGCCCCTCGGAAAAACCGCGCGTCTGCTCGCCAGTTACAACCACCTTTCCCACAATCTCATGACCGAGGATCCGCGGCCGACTCTCCGGTCCGATTTTGAAGTGGCCTCTAGCGAGGATCTTTCTGTCTGTTGCACAGATACCGACCGCTTCTACGCGCACCAGCAAGTCCCCAGGCTTTAACGAAGGCAAGGGAACGTCCTCGACCCGTAGATCTCCTGGCCCGTAGAAGCGCACGGCCCGCATTTGCTTAGGCAACATCGCCGGCTGTCTCTCCCTGATAGCCCGACTCCAGGGACCGTAGATCGACCGGTTTGCCTGTGCGCAGAGATTCCCGGACTGCAAGCACAGCCTGGAGAGCCCGGCGGCCATCCTCACCCGTGACTTCCGGTTTGCTCAGGCCCCGGATACAATCGACAAAGTGGCGATCCTCTCCAAGATATCCTTCCTGAAACCGGTTTCGCCAACTGTCGAATGCCCGCTGGGTGAAGCCGTTTTCCCGGGTGCACACACCCATCGTCTGACTGCGAACATCGCCGATAAAAAGAACGCCCCGGGTCCCGAGAATTTCCATGCGAGCGTCATAGCCGTAGTCCACGGGACAACTACCGTCGATGGTGACCAATACCCCGCCTTCCAGGCGAGCTGTCACCACGATATTGTCGTAAAAGCTCGAGTGCTTGGACAAAACCTCGCGGGCTTTCAAACACACAGCCTCTGCGTAAATGCGGCTAAACTCACACCCGGTCAGCCAACGAACGGCATCAAAGTCATGACTGTTCACCTCGGCCACCATGCCGTTGCTCAGTTCCTCATCCCACGCCCAGGCAGGCGGAAGCCCGGGCCCACGGGTCAGGGACCGGATCTGCATCAGTTCCCCAATAATCCCCATCTGCAACTGCTGGCGGGCGGTTCGAAATTCAGGGCTAAACCGGCGCATGAAGGCCATCTGCAGGTGCACTCCCGTCTCGCGGGCGGCCTGAATCATCCGGTCAGCTGCATCCAGTGTAAGGGCCATAGGCTTTTCACACAGGATGTGTTTGCCGGCCCGGGCCGCCTTAACAACCAGCTCCTCGTGGGTAAACGTGGGGGTCGTGACCACAACACCGTGCACCGACGGATCCTCCAGGACAGCATCGACATCTGTGCAAACTCTCTGCAACTCGAGCTCTTTCGCGGCGTCAGCCGCTACAGCGGGATCGCTGTCTACAATGGCGACAAGCTCGGCTCCGGGAATGTTGTAGCGAAAATTCCTTGCGTGCACCCGCCCTGCACGCCCACCACCGATCACTGCAACGCCTACCGGTTGCCTCACCAAGTTCGGTCATCCTCCCGCAGTTTTTCTGGGAATTTCGCGTTAGTCGCCGAAACGCCGCCGACGCCACTGGTCGAAAACAACAACTCCAACAATGATGGCGCCCATGATAACTCGCTGCCAAAAGGCGGAAACGTTCATTAGATTGAGACCATTGTTGAGGACTCCCATGATCAACACTCCGATGATGGTGCCACCAACGCCGCCTTCTCCTCCAAACAAGTTCGTGCCGCCGATGACCACCGCGGCGATAGACTGAAGCTCAGCCCCTTCTGCCATCAGGGCGTTGGCTGAGTTCAGTCGCCCTGTCAGCACCAGACCTGCAATTCCCGCCATTAGACCAGAAAAGGTGTACACCAGTATTTTTGTGCGTTCCACGCTGATCCCGGATACACGGGCCGCTTCCCTGTTGCCGCCGACCGCGTAAAGCGCCCGCCCAAAGCTGGTATAGCGAAGTATGAACCATCCAAAGACCACCATCAGGGCGGCTACGATGGCGGGTACAGGAACTCCCAGAACCACGCCACTCCCTAGCCAGATCAACTCCGACGGCAACCCAGCTCGCAGCGTAAGCGCCGTCAAATGTGACGGTACAGGCAACCCATCGGTCACGATCAGGGCCAATCCTCGGGCCGCGGACATCATACCGATGGTCGCGATGAAATCCGGAATCCGTCCCTTGGCGATGACAATCCCGTTGACCATTCCACAAATGACGCCGACGAGCAACGCGACCAGCATGCTGAGCCAAACATTCCATTCCCAGTACGCCATGGCCACCGCACCGACGGAGGCCGACAATGCCAAAATCGCTCCTACGGAAAGATCGATACCGGCCGAGAGAATGACAACCGTCTGACCGACCGCCAGAATCGCATTGATGGCGACCTGGCGCAACACATTCATCAGATTCCCAAATCCTAGAAAACGCGGGGACGCAAATGCCAAGTACAAAACAAGCACGCTCAGGGCGATGAACGGACCACCGCGCATGAGCCACGACCAAGGGTTGCGTGCGATCTCAAAACCGTCGACCGATGTCGGCTGACCTCCCGAGACGTGTGCGTCGGACACTTTGGTCACGCGGGCACCTCCAATCCGCTCGCATGAGACATCAATATTTCCTCCGTTGCCTGTTCGGCCGGAACTTCTGAGAGTATCCGCCCGCGGTACATGACCGCGATTCGATCAGAAACCCCCAACACTTCGCTTGGATCAGAGGAGATGAGCAAAATTCCCTTTCCTTCACTCGTCAATTGCCGAACAATATGGTACACTTCCGTCTTAGCACCAACATCGATACCGCGTGTGGGCTCATCCAGAATGAGGATCCGCGCACCCGTACATAACCATTTGGCCAAGATCACTTTCTGCTGATTGCCGCCGCTGAAAAACCGCACAGGACGATTCAAAGCCGGCGGGTGGACGTGCAATCGTTGGACGAACTCATCGGCCACGGCGAATTCCTCGACCTTACGAAGAATCCCCCAGGGACTGAGTTGCCGCAGGCTAGCCAGGGTAACGTTTTGCGCCACAGACAACGGATACACGAGCCCCTGCCTTCGGTCCTCAGTGACAAACCCGATTCCGGCCCGAATTGCATCGTGAGGAGAACGGATGATAACAGGCTGACCGTCAACGAACACGCGTCCCTTTTCTATCGGATCCAATCCGAATATGGCGCGGGCCAATTCAGTACGTCCAGCTCCGATAAGGCCGAACAGTCCTACTACTTCTCCTCGTCCCACCCGCAAGTGGACGTCTTTCACTCCGGACGGCGCGGTCAAGCCTTCGACTTGCAACAGCGGTTGGCTCGTTTTAGCAGGTGGTTTCTCCTGTGGAAACCGCGAACGAACATCGCGGCCTACCATTAATCGCACCAAATCGGTATCGTGTATCTGCTCCATGCGTGTCGTCGTAACACAGCGCCCATCGCGCAACACGGTGACGCGGTGAGCGATTTGCCGCACTTCCGCGAGCCTGTGGGACACGTAGATGATGCCGACGCCCCGAGCGTTGAGGCGTTGAATGATGTCGAACAAACGTCGCACTTCCCGGTCGGACAGAGCTGAAGTCGGCTCATCCAAGACAAGGATTTTCGGATCCCAGGTGAGTACACGAGCGATCTCGACCAATTGTTGTTCCGCTATCCGCAGCCGGTGAACCGGCCACCACGGGTTCACCCCATGCAGTCCAAGGCTCTCCAGAATGTCACCGGCTCTCTCTCCGATCTGTTGCCAGTCAACGAGACCGCTCTTGTGGCGGGGCAAGCGGCCAAGAAAGATGTTCTCGGCAATGCTAAGACTCGGAACTAAACTGAGCTCCTGGTGTACTGTGCCAATCCCAAGTGTTTGTGCGCGACGAGGCGAATCGATGCTAACCTGTCTGTTATCCAAGTAGATCTTCCCATCGTCGGGCAAAACTGTGCCACTGACAATCTTCATCAACGTCGACTTTCCGGCCCCGTTTTCTCCGAGCAGGGCATGAACTTCGCCCTGTTTCAGCTCAAAGTTGACCCCTTTTAGAGCTACAACTCCCGGATACCGCTTGACGATACCCTCCATCTTGAGCAAAATCCGGCCCATGCCATCCCACCCCAAGCAGAGCTCATTCGGTTAGCGCGCTGTGTATCCCCCGTCTACCGCCAGTACTGCTCCAGTGGCGTATGCGGATTCATCAGCGGCAAGATGAACAATTGACGCGGCAATTTCTTCCGGCCGGCCCAATCGATTCAGAGGCCGCGCTTCCTCCAGCGCTTTGCGGGCGGCAACGGGATCAGACTCTTTGGAGATCGCCTGCTCCACGAGGGGCGTCCAGGTGGTCCCAGGACACACGCAGTTGACGCGAATGCCGTAAGGCGCCAATTCGACCGCCAGACTTCGAGTCAGCGCGATCATACCGGCCTTTGATACGTTGTACGCGACCTGCCCGGGAATTCCAACCAAGCCAGCCTCTGACGAGACATTGACGATAACTCCGCCGGAGCCGGTGCGGAGCATTTCTTGGATGCATCGCTTCGCACACAAAAACGCACCTGTCAGATTAACCTGCAGTACTCGCTGCCAGTCAGCTAGGCTTGTGCTTTGCACAGCCGCCTTATGGTAAATGCCCGCATTATTGACCAAAACGTCAATCCTGCCAAAACGGCGCACCGTCTCACCCACAACCCGGTCCACATCCTGCTCCTGTGCAACATCGGCAACAAGAGCCAGGCCTTCCCCCCCTGCGGCCTCAACTTCCTTGATGCATGCGTTCACCCGTTCCGGCGTCAAGCCAACCCCGACAACCCGCGCTCCCTCTTTGGCCATCATCAAAGTAGCCGCACGTCCGATCCCGGCTCCAGCACCTGTGACCAGTACCACCTTCCCCGACAGGCGCAAGGCAGTTACCTCCTGTCAACGCTTCTTTCCTGTCAACAGAACAAGGGAAGAACGGTGGCCGGACACCATTACTCGTCGTCCGGCCACCCGTTTAAGACTTCTAGCCCCTACCATTTTGCAAGCGCTTCTGCCTTGATGGCTTCCCAATCGATCGGCTCCAGTGCCGGTTCGGGATAGAACAGATGCGCGTTGGCCGCGTGTACGGTCCTCGGGCGGATATCGAAGAACTGCGGCACATCAAGACCAAGAGCTAGGCGAACTGCAAACTGGGTCCCATACCATCCCCACTCCGGGAACCCGTGCCAAGTTTCCGCAACCAGGCGTCCCTCACGGATGCGGGCCACCGATTCCGGCGTAACGTCGTTGGTGAAAATCTTCACTTCGTCTTGCCGATTTGCGGCCTCAACCGCCAGCATGGCGCCTAAGCCCATTTCGTTGGAGGCTGCCCAGATAAAGTCCAGGGCGCCGGGAGGATTTGCTGAAAGGAAATCTTCAGCCGCGCGGATTCCCTTCTCTCGATTCCAGTCCGCCGGAAGAACTCCTACTATCTCGATTCCAGGGAATTGACTGATTACAGAATTGAATCCGTTCAACCTCGCTGTAGAAAAGAATCCTCCGGCTATTCCTTCGATAATAGCACCACGGGCCCGGATATTCTCCTTGTCACTTGCTGAGAGGTTCCTGTATACGTTCTCCCACCAATCCAGATCCAAGTAGGTTTCTACATCGACGTCCAGGCGCGGTCCAGTACCCAGAACGCCCGGACCCCCAAAGTAGTCGACCAGTGAATAGGCGGTGACCGCAGCGGCTACCGCATTGTCAAACCCAATGTAAGAGGCTACCTCCACACCCTCAATGGGTTCGAGAAGATTCACCACGATAACCGGGATCCCCGCCCGGTTGGCCTCCAAGATGGCCGGCCGGATGATCTCGACCTCTGTCGGAGAGACGGCGATGACGTCAACCCGGCGCTGGATAAAGTCTTCGAGAATGGCCACCTGATCCGCAAACGCAACGTGAGTAGCCGGCGAGCGGGTTAAAACCTCGACATTGAGACCGTGTTCTCTGGCGTCCCGAGCAGCTGCCTCAAAGAAGTCGGTCGCTGTCTTGAACACACCAGTAATGTCCGGTGGCGACCAACCGATCACGATCCGATCAGGCAACTGCGCTGCTGCTTGGCCGCCGATCAGAAAAAGCACTAACACCAGCGCCATAATTCCAACCGCGGAGCCGCGCCAAGAAGCGGTAAACACAATTCTCACCCTCCCTGTTTGGATTTCCTATCTTCCTATAAGTAATTTTTGTGATGTCATCTACTTAAAAATAGCGTTTATCCTTTTATCACCACCTTTATCTATTGTTTGTTGCCCGTTCGGTCAGTGACTACGGTGTTGGCGGGTGGTAAGTCGACTTCAGGTTTTTGATCATCCTTATAGGCCCTATCTGTGCGGATCAACTCCACCTCCAGCATGCTCCGATCACCGCGGTGCTTTGCTTCGTAGTACTCGATGGCCTGACCGTTGGGCATGTACGTGATACTTCGCAAATATAAGAGGGGAGCTCCCGGCTTAACGCCGAGCAGTTGGGCTTCCAACTCCGTGGCAGCTACAGCCTCCAGCATCCGCCGTCCCCGCGCTAGGCGAATCCCGTACTTCTCTTCCATTAATTGGTAGAGAGAGTTTTCTGCGAGGTCTTCTTTGACAAGGCCGGGACAAAGAACATAGGGAATATAGGTAGTGACGAGGAGCAACGGCTCGTCATCGACGAACCGCAGTCGCTCGATGCGGATCACGGGGGTGTCCACAGGGATCTCGAGATATGCGGCTACGGTTTGGGGCGCCGGAACAACCGATTGGGATAACACTTTCGTACGCGGCAGCAGTCCACGCCGGACGACATCCTCGTAAAACCCGGTTAGGCGCTGAACGAGACTGCCTGCGATCTTCGGCTTGGCAACAAAGGTGCCACGGCCTCTTTCCTTGCGCAAATAACCTTCAGCCACAAGTTCGCCGAGGGCCTGTCGCACAACCGTGCGGCTGACACCATACAACTCACACAGCTGGGGCTCCGACGGAATACGACTGCCCGGTTGCCACCGGCCTCGATGAATGTGATCTTTGATCAATTCCTTGAGCTGATAATAGTACGGAACGGGACCCGACCGGTTGATCGCAACCGGAGTCATCTCAGCACGGGCGTCCATTTGTTCATGGTTCTGTTCATGGTTGGTTGTACCCATCGTTACCGCCACCTATCACAGCACACATGGTTGTGTTCTGACTTATCCTTATCAATCTATACCGATTCGAGCATCATCCGCAGCCGGCGAACGCTGACATCCACGTCTCGATCTCGCAAGGAACGATGCAGTGTAAGGCGCGTGGCTAAGAACGGATCCGACCCTGGCGGAACTGGCTCTAAGGTTAAGGGACCCTTATAGCCAATGAACCTTAAAGCATCCAATACCGCGCGAAAGTTGAACTGGCCGTCGCCGACGGCACGCCTATTGCTGTCGGCCAGATGCACGTTAACCAGGCGAGCAGCAGCTTTCCGGACGGCCTCTGCCGGGTCAGCTTCCTCCATCTGCATATGAAACGTATCCAATTGCAAGCGGACCGCATCGGAGCCCACGTCCTCGATAAAGCGAAGCGCTTGCTCCACGTTGTTGACCAAATATGTTTCGTAGCGGTTGATCGGCTCAATTGCCAAATAGACGCCCCGCTGCTGAGCGTAATCGGCCGCTCTCCGAATGGAGTCCACGGCGTGTTTCCATTCCTCTTGGCTAGCCTTCGTCCATAACTCTTCCGTCGCTTCTGCGCGTACCGGCCTCGTACGGAACACGCCCGTCGGGATGACATTCACCGAACGCGCTCCTAAGGCCAAAGCCAAGTCAACACACGCCTGCAGATAGGCAACGGCCCGGTTGCGGACATCCGCATCGGGATGGGACAGATCGCGCGAGTCGGTCGGCCAGGGGTACATCCCCAACAACGAAAAGACTTTTAATTTGTGCTTGTTGCACAACTGCTGTATCTGATCGATGTCGTACCCGTCTGGTTCAGCAACGAGTTCAACTCCGTCCAGACCGTACCGGGATGCCCGCTCAAACACGGCCTCCAGCGGTTCATCTCCAAAAATCCAGCTGCTTACTGATAGCAGCATGGTAGCCCTCCTCTCAGAAGGGGTTGCATGCCACGCCCACACAAGCACGACAGTTGACGCAACAGCTGTGAACAAGACATCCCGGCACTACATCATCCTGTAATTACATCATACAAAGATGATTTTCTTGTGTCAATTCCTGTTTATCACATCCACTCCATCAACTATAGGCGTCTTCTCGCAACACGACCCGGTCTCGTCGACCGCCGCTTTCAGCGCGATGCGGAAGGGGTGTGCGTCCGCTATTCGGCACGTTCGATTCGATGTAATATAGAAGAAATAACCGGGGAACATTCCCGTTCGCTTGACGGATCGACCGGCTGCAAGACTCTGGTAACAGGAGTGCGAACCATCCATGGCGCAAGGCAACGGCGTATACGAAAGCGTGGAGGAACTCATCGGCGGAACGCCCCTGGTGCGCATCCGGAAGTTCGACGGCTTGGACCAGGTGCGCCTGTTCGCCAAGCTCGAGTCGTTTAACCCCGGCGGCAGCGTCAAAGACCGCATCGGGCCCCACATGCTCCGGGCGGCGGAGGAAGCGGGCCGCTTGCGCCCGGGAGGCACCATCGTCGAACCAACGGCCGGCAACACCGGCATCGGCCTGGCGCTGGCCGCGCAGGCCCGGGGTTACCGGCTTATTCTCGTCGTGCCCGAGCACTTTTCCCGGGAGAAGCAAGCCCTCATGGCCGCGCTGGGCGCGGAAATCGTCAACACCCCGGCAGAACAAGGCATGACCGGCGCGATCCGCAAGGCGCAGGAGCTCGCGGCCAAGATCCCGGGGGCCTTCGTTCCTCAACAGTTCGCCAACCCGGCCAACCCCAGGGCCCATTACGACACCACCGGGCCGGAAATTTTCGAGCAGCTGGGTGGCCGGATCGACGTGTTTGTGGCCGGGGTCGGCACCGGCGGCACGTTTACCGGCACCGCGCGGTATTTGAAGGAAAAGATCCCCACCCTGCGGGCGGTGGCAGTCGAACCCGAAGGTTCGGTCCTCAAGGGCGGCGAACCCGGCCCTCACCGCACCGAAGGCATCGGGGTCGAATTTATCCCGAAGACCCTCGACACTTCGCTCATCGACGAGGTCTACACCGTGTCCGACGATGACGCCTTCGCGATGGTCCGGGATCTGGCCCGCCGGGAAGGGCTCTTGGTGGGCAGCTCCTCGGGGGCGGCGTTTTTCGCCGCCTGGCAAAAAGCCCTCCAGTCCCCGGCCGGCAGCACCGTCGTCGTGCTGTTTGCAGCCCGCCGCGCGCGCGACGTGGGCAAGAACATCTAAGCCGCGCCCCAGCGCGGCCGGGCGGATGGCCCTGCGGCGCCAGACAAGGGGCCTTGAAGGCAGCCCCGGTCTCGATCCCCGGACCGGCGCGGTTAACGTCCCCATTTACCTCTCCTCCACCTTCGCCCAGGACGGCCCGGGCGTCCACCGCGGGTATGAGTACTCCCGAACGGGCAATCCGACCCGGGCGGCCTTGGAAGGACTGGCAGCCGAACTCGAAGGCGGCGCGCGGGGATTGGCGTTCGCCTCCGGGATGGCGGCCATGTCCGCGGTGGTAAGCCTCCTCAACCAGGGGGACCACGTGGTCGTGGGAGACGACGTTTACGGCGGCACGTACCGGGTCCTGGAGAAGGTGTTCGCCCGCTTCGGCATCCGGGTCAGCTACGCCGATACGGCCAACCCCCAGGCGGTGAAGGACCACATGCGCCCCGAAACCCGGATGCTCATCGTGGAATCGCCGACAAATCCCCTGATGAAGGTGGCCGACTTGCGCGCGCTGGCCGAGATCGCCCATGAAGCCGAGGCGCTTTTGGTCGTAGACAACACGTTCATGACCCCGTATCTGCAGCAGCCGCTGGCGCTGGGCGCGGACATCGTCGTCCACAGCGCGACCAAGTATTTGAGCGGCCACTCGGACGTGGTGGCAGGCTTGGTGGTCACCGCGGACCCAGAGGTGGGCGAGCGGATCCATTTCCTGCAAAACGCAACCGGCGGGATTCTTGGACCCCACGACAGCTGGCTGCTCATCCGCGGCATCCGCACCCTGGGGGTGCGCATGGAAGCCCACGAGCACAACGCCCGCCGGATTGCCCGATGGCTCACCGCCCAGCCGTGGGTAACCCGGGTCCACTACCCCGGCCTGCCTGAACACGCCGGACATGAACTCATGGCCCGGCAAGCCCGGGGCTTCGGCGGCATGCTGTCCTTCGAAACCGACACGCCGGAACGGGCCGAGGGGATCGTGCGCCGGACGCGACTGTTCATCCTGGCCGAGAGCCTGGGCGGCGTAGAAAGCCTCATCTCCCTGCCCGCCCGGATGACCCACGCCTCGATTCCGGCCGAACGCCGGGCCCGGCTCGGCATCACCGACCGCTTAGTCCGGGTATCGGTAGGAATTGAGGACGCGGACGACCTCATTGAAGACTTGGCCCAGGCAGCCGCCGGTTGACGCCCCGCCCGGCCCCCGGCCGCATGCGCGGCCGGGGTGCTGGCGCACAGACCCATCCACGGCGCGGCCGGTGCTTCCGATTCTGGCCTTCGCGGTGTCCACAAGCTCTAGGGACGCAGCGCTTCCAGAAACGTGAAGGTTGCCAGCCATTCAGGCACGATGTCGCCGTTAATATGAATGTCGATGAGCGAGGGGCCATCGGAACACTCAAGGGCCCCCATGACGGCGGGCTTGATGTCCGCCCGGCTACGAACGGTGAAGCCGGAGCCGCCCAAGGCGCGTGCTACCTCCTCGAAGCTGGGGTTCTGGAAGAAGGCCAGATCCGGCGGGTTCCCTTGTCGCCGCAAAACCGCCACTTCGGCTCCGTAGGCATGATCGTTCATCACCAAAACGATGAGCGGAATGCGGTAGCGCGCGGCCGTTTCGAATTCCTGCAAGCTCATCATGAAACCGCCATCGCCAATGGCCACGATCGGCCGCCGGTCAGGTCGGCCCAGGTAGGCTCCGATGGCGTGCCCCAACGCCAAGCCCACCGAACCGAAGTCGTGGGCGAAGATGAAGCCGGCGGGGTCGGGGACGCTCATGAACATGGGCGGCCAACCTTGAAAGAGCCCGGAGTCAACGATGAGGGTACGCTCAACGGGTAGAAGAGGGTCAATCTCCAGCATAGCGGTGCGGGGATCGACGGCCGCGCCGGTACTCGCCTCCTCGAACTCCGTAGCCCGGGAGTAGGCGGCGATCTCCTCGGCCACTCCTTGGGTGCGAAATCCCGCTTTGCGTACCCCACGCCGCTCCAGCTCGGCCAAGAGGGCCCCAGCCGAGGCCTTGGCATCCCCTTGGATCCAACAAGCCGCGGGCCAGTACGTGTCGAAAACCCGCTCGTCCCGGTCGCAGTGGATGAATGTGGCATCCGCGGCGAAGCGGTACATGGTCAGCCGCTTCATCGCCGCCCCGAAGCTGATGACGCAATCCGCTTGGGCCATGTATCGCTTGGCCAGATGCGACGCGAACCCGCCGGCGATCCCCAGGTCGTAAGGATTGCCGTTAAAGAACCCCTTGCCGCGCAAGGTGCTGGCCATCAGGGCGCCGATCCGCTCGCCCAGTCGTTCCAGCTCGGGGCGGGCCCCCGAGATGAAAGCTCCCAGACCGGCCAACACGATCGGGCGTTGCGCGCGCTCGATCAAGTCAGCAGCTGCCTGTACTGCACGCGGATCCGGCGAAAGCCGCTGTTGATCCGCGAGGTCCCCGTAATGCACGGGTGCGGGGGCACCCTCCTCGTGAAACAATTCAGGGACGAAGTTCAATACGATGGGACGGCGCTCGGCCTTGGCGCGCCGGAAAGCCTTTGCCGTCTGGTAGGCCGCGTGCTCGGCATAGCGCACGTACTCGAATCCGGCGCCCGCAATTTGGGCGATACCGGCGTGATCGATGCCCTGGGTATTGTGACCGCCTCCTTTGGAGGGGGGATCGTTGACAAAGAAAACGACCGGCGCGTGCGCCTTGACTGCTGAGGTCAGGGCCGTGACGGCGTTGGTGAAGCCCGGGCCGTGGTTGGTGGTCGCGACCCCGACCCTTCCGGATGTGTGGGAAAAGCCGGCCGCAGCAGCCACGGCGGCATTCTCCTGCCGGACGGCAACGTAATTGAGCCCGCACTCCTTCACCATATGGGTGACGACCTCCATGTTGCCGTGTCCCATGAGACCGAAGACGTCGGTGACTCCCTCGTCTCGCATTGTCTTGGCGATGAGTTCGTATACCCGCATCGGGCTCTCCTCTCTCCGTTGCGTGCTCTGCCCCTCTTGCCGGCAGCATAAGATCACATCAAATATAATATATGAGATTCATTTATACAAGAAGGAACTACACAAGTTCGTCAAGTATTATCATCGGCAACAACTACTGGTTCAGATTTTACTGATGAGGAGGCGAATATTATATACCATGATGAGCGTCCGGCAGTTCACCAGTGTATTCGCGGGCCGGCCCCGCGTCCTGGCGGCACTGTTGCTGGTCGGAACGGTACTCCTCGCTGGCCCTGGAGCAGCGATGGCCCAGCGGACCGTTGAACTTGTCTGGGGCCATCCCTTTAGTCCCCAGCACCACATTCACGTCAACGTATTGATTCCCCTCGCGGAGGAGCTCGAGGAGCGCAGCGATGGCCGCATCCGGGTTCGGTTTTTCCCGGGCGGCGCGCTGGCGGGCGCTTCGGAGCTGTATGACGCAGTAGTCTCGGGCGTCCTGGACGTCGCCTGGACGCTGCCTTCCTACACCCCGGGCCGGTTTCCCCTCACCGAAGTAATCGAGGTTCCCTTCCTGTTCTGGGAAAACGCCGAGCAGGCCAGCTGGGTGTTGTGGAACCTCTACCAGCAGCACGAGGGCATGCAGCAGGAGTACGCGGACGTTAAGCTATTGGGAATCTGGTCCAACGATCCCCGAGCCATCTTCACCCGCGAGCAGCCGGTGCGGACGCTGGGCGATCTGGAGGGTCTGCGAATCCGGGCCTTGGGATCCATGGAATTTGCCGCCTTGGAAGCGTTCGGAGCAGTGCCTCTCGGCATGCCGGCACCCGACATCTATGACGCGCTCGAACGGGGCGTTATTGAAGGCGTCTCGATCACGGTCTCGGCGGTGGCGACGTTCCACTTCTACGACGTGGTTCAGCACGTGACTATCACCAATCACGGCGGCGGCGCCCAGGTGGTGGTCATGAACCTCGACACCTGGAACAGCCTCGCGCCGGAGGACCAGGAGCTGATCGCGTCCTTAACCGGAGAGCGGCTCTCGCTCGCCGGAGGCCGCCAGTACGACCGGGCCTACCAGGAAGGGATGAACATCATCGATGAGCACGGGCTCCAAGTGCACTACCTCTCTGAGGAGGACATGGAGAAGTGGCGCACGGTAACTGAGCCCCTGGCCATCGGCGACTGGCTGGAGGCCCATGCGCACCGCGGTGCCCGCGAGCTCTACGACTTAATGCTGGAGCTGGCCGGTCAGAAGTGACCGCGCGGCCCGGCCTGCCACAACGGGCGCTCTGGCATAGGGCAGCGGGAGGGGGCCGGCCCCAACAGACGACGCCCCCTCCTGCTGCCAAAGCGCCGTGCGACCTGTACCGGTTCGCGCGCGACGACTCTCACGGGGGAGGCTGCCGCATGGGACCTTCCAGCACCGAGAACGGGAAAGAAAAGCAGGAGGCCGCCAGCGTCGGTTTCGGGCTGATCAAGCACCTCATTATGGGCTTCCACTACCTGAGCGGACTTGTCCTGCTGGCTCTGATGTTGCTGACCGTCGCCGATGTGACCGGGCGCTACGTGTTCAACCGGCCCATCACCGGCGCGTATGAGTTGACGGGCTTGATGACCGCGGTGGCCGTGTTCTTCGGCTTTGGGTACGCGCACGCCCGCAAGGAACACATCACCATCGATCTCCTTTACAGCCGGTTGGGCGTCAAGCCGAGGCGCCTGTTCGATATCTTTGCGATGACCGTGACCCTCGGCGTGCTGCTCTTGCTTGTGTGGGCCCTTTACGAACACGCCGGCCGCACGGCCCGGGGCGGGCATACCACCTCGGTACTAGAGCTTCCTGTTGCACCGGTCGTTTGGCTGTGCGTCATGGGCGCCATCTCCTACAGCCTGGCTGCTGGCGCGGATCTGATTGATCACTTGCGCCGGCTGATAAGGGGGCTACGGCGCCCGTGAGTCCGGAGATGGCCGGCGTGGCAGGGTTGATTGCCCTCATCGTCCTCATGATGCTGCGGGTCCCGGTGGGAATCGCCATGATCGCGGTCAGCGCTGTCGGGTCGCTGTATATCCTGCGGCCAGCCTCCGTCTTTTTCACCTTGGGTTCAAATCCCTTCGCGACGGCGTCGATGTATTCGCTCAGCGTCATTCCGATGTTCGTGCTCATGGGCATGTTCGTGGCCCTCGCGGGCTTCGGCAAGGATCTCTACGCCTTTGCCCACGGCCTTGTGGGGCGTTTCCGGGGCGGGTTGGCCATGGCGACCGTGGCGGCGAGCGGTATGTTCTCCGCGGTCAGCGGGTCCGCGGTGGCCACCGCCTCCACGATGGCCAGCGTCGCCTTACCCGAGATGCGCCGCTTTCGCTACGACGAAGGGCTGGCGGCGGGATGCACGGCGGTAGGAGGGACGCTGGGGATTCTCATCCCGCCCAGCTCCATTTTGGTCCTCTACGGGGTTCTCACCGAGGAACCGATCGGCCGGGTTTTGGTCGCAGGAATCGTGCCCGGGATAATGACCACCCTCTTGCTCATGACGACCGCCTATCTGGTTGCCCGGTTCAAACCCGAGCTGGCCCCACTCGCTGAGCGACGGGAGGACGAGCCCGACCTGTGGCGGGCCTTGAGGCGGACCTGGCCCATTCCGACCATTTTCGCCATCAGCATGGGAGGCATTTACCAGGGTGTGTTCACGCCTACAGAGGCGGGCGCGGTGGGCGCTTTCTTGTGCTTGCTCATGGGGATCATCACGCGACGGCTCAGCTGGTCCGGAGCTTTGGAGGCTACCACGCGCTCGGTACAGATCACGGCCACCATCTTTCTCATCACCATAGGCGGAAAGCTCTTTGGGTTCTTTCTGGCGCTCACGCGCATCCCCCACCATCTGACGGCCTTTGTGGAAGGTCTCGATGTGAGCCCCGCCCTGACGGTGGCGATCATCTTCGCCATCTATTTCGCGTTGGGAGCGTTTATGGACGAGATCGCGATCCTCGTCATCATGACACCGATAACGTACCCCATCGTTACGGCCCTGGGTTACGACGGCATCTGGTTCGGTGTTCTCACCATTATGATGTTGCTGACGGGCTTGCTCACGCCGCCAGTGGGCATGATCTGCTTCGTGGTGGCCTCCGTATCGAAAACCCCGCTGCAAACCGTCTTTCGAAGCGTAACACCGTTCTGGATCACGCTCATCGTCGCCGCTGCCCTGGTGATCGCCTTTCCAAGCCTCGCCCTTTACCTCCCCGGCCTGATGCGGTAGCACTCCGGAGAGCTTCATCGCCCTTCGGCGGCACGCCTTCTGTCGGCCAGGAATCCTCCGCGGAGGGCTGCCCCCTGCCCGCCGGACATGGCCCTCCGGCGTCGCCCGCCAGCTTCACGCCGGCCCAGGCCGAGCCGCTCCGGGACGGCGGACTCCGCTTGACAGAGGTCCTGCCATACTCTATACTTAATGGTAACAAACAATCGTTGTAAACTAGGTGACCGGGATGAAGCAGCCGACCGGCGGGCTGGTGGAGCGGCTCAAGGACAACGGGCTCAAGCTCACACCGCAGCGCCATCTCATTTGCCAGCTTATCGAAACGTTGCCCGGGCATCCCACCGCTGAGGATCTGTACGAGCAGGCCACCGCGGTCATGCCCAGCATGTCATTGAAAACCGTCTACTCCACCCTGTATGAGTTGGCCGGAATGGGAGCCATCCGGCTGGTCAACGTCGGCACCGGCGGATTCCGGGTGGAGTCCCACCTCGAGCCCCACGCGCACCTGGTATGCCGCAGCTGCGGCCAGGTGACCGATGTTCCCGTGGATCCGGTGGCGGACGCCGATCTGTCGGTGCTGGAGCAGTTCGATTTTGTCGTGGAGCAACGGGAAGTCATCTTTCGCGGGCTGTGCCGGGAGTGCGGCCTTCGCCTGAGCGGGGAGGGTTCCGGGTCATGAGCGTCACCCACAACATCGGCAAGACGGAAAAGGCGGAGATGTATCTTAAGGCGATCCTCTTGATCGGGTACGAAAATCCCCCGGTCACCGTGACCAAAGTGGCCGAATTTCTGGGCGTATCTGCGGCCTCGGTTTCCGAGATGATGAAGCGGATGGAGGCCAACGACCTCGTCACTGTGACCGGGGCCGGCATCGTCCTGACGCCGGCGGGGCTGCAGGACGCCCGCCGGCTCGTGCGCCGCATGCGCCTCGCGGAGCGGCTCCTCAGCGACGTCTTGGGTTTACCCCTCGCCAACGTCTACGAGGAAGCGTGCCGCCTGGAGCACGCGATCAGCGACGCGGTCGAGGAGCGCATCGCTGCGGTGTTGGGTGATCCGGACACATGCCCTCACGGGCATCCGATTCCGTCCGCGGCCGGCCGGGTCGACTGCCCCCTGGCCGAATCGTTGTCGCAGTTTGGCCCCGGCGATCGGGCCACCGTGGTCAACGTGCCCGAACGGGATCCCGATCTCTTGCGCTACTTGGAAGGTTTTGGCATTCGTCCGGGCGTCGAAGTGTTGGTCGAGGATGTAGCTCCATACAACGGCCCCTTCTTCCTCCGCATCGGCGACCGGCGCCAGGCGGTGGCCCGGGAGGCCCTGGAACAGGTGCGGGTGATTCCCCTACCTGACTGACCGAGGCTCGCCGGGGCGGTTACGGCGGCGGTGCGCTCAGCTACGGAAGCTGGCCGGCACGCCGCCGATGCCCCAGGCATCGGGCGCAATTTCGAGCAACAGCACCCGCACATCCCGGCTCGGAACCCCGACGGCTTCCTGAACGACGTCGGTGATCCGGGCGATGAGCTTTCGCTTCTGCTCACTCGTGCGCCCTTGCATCATGTGGACTTTGACGATGACCATCGCCCCGCGGCTCACCTCGTCCCCGTACCCCTTGCGGACTCACCGGTCTGGCCTTCGGCCTGCTCCCGCTCCTTGTCCCGAATTTCCTTGATGATGAGCGATCCCATGTTGGCCGCGGGCAGTCCCCGGAAAAGGTAGGCCAAACCGACGACAGCCGCGAGCTCTTCCCAGCTGGCGCCGGCCCGCCGAGCGGCGATCGCGTGCAGCCGGGCCGCATCGGCCAAAGTCATCAAGAGCATCCCGAACAGCATGAGCTGCGCCGTCTTCACATCGAAACAGGGCGGATACATGAGCCGCCGGCGAATCTCTTCCTGCAATCGCAGCGTGTCCGGATCCAGCTCCGCCAACACTTCCAGCCGGGCTCCGGCCCTGGGGGGCATGAAGCCGATGAGGTCAAGATACCGAGCCCGGAGCCGCTCCAGTTCGTCGGCCGGCATCGCTGGCCCTGAGCGTTCGCCGGCCGGCGGATGCGGCCGGGCGGTCCCTTCTCCCATCACGGATCCCTCACCTTCTCTCGTTGTTGTGGGGCCCATCGCCGCTTGCTGGGCCCGTCGCATCCGCGTCCACCGCAGGACCGCGGCAGCCAAACCCCCGCGGCAGCGGCCGCCGGATCGCGGGTCACCGCCCAAGCCCGGGCAGCCATAAGGCCAGCTGGGGGTACGCCAACAGCAATCCGATGACGACAAACAGCGACGCGAGATACGGCATGATCCCCCGGAAGATCGATTCCAGCGGGATATGCGGTGCAATGCCTTTGATGACGTACACGTTGACGCCGACCGGCGGTGTGATGACGCCCATCTCGGCGGTGATGACGACGATGACGCCAAACCAGACGGGGTCAAACCCAAGCCGCTGCACGACGGGAAACACCACCGGCACCAGGAGCGTCACCAGCGCCATGGAGTCCATAAAGAAGCCGCCGACGAAGAAGATCAGCGCGATGACCACCAAGATGGCATCGGGCGACAGCGGCAAACTCTCCACCCAACCCGCGATGAGAAACGGGATGCGGGTCACGGCCATAAACCGGCCGAACACGGTGGCGCCGGCAATCAGGGAGAGAATCATGACCGACGTCCGCAGCCCGTCGCGGGTGCCCTCCACGAACGCCCGCCAGCTGATGCGCCGATTTGCGATGCCCACGAGGATAGCTCCCGCGCTGCCGATGGCGCCGGCCTGGGTCGGGCTGAACCAACCGTAAAACATGCCGCCGACCACCACAAGAAACAGCACCGCCACCTGCCATGCTCCCGCGCCGGCCTTGAGCCGCTCCCGCCAGGGCACCGGCTGAGCCCGGGGCCCAAGCTCAGGACGGATGCGGCACATCAAGTATACCGTAAGAGCAAACAAGGCGGTGAGGATGAGTCCCGGCACGATTCCTGCCGCAAACAGCTCGCCGATGGGCTGCTGGGTCAAAAAGGCGTAAAGCAGAAAGACGGTGCTGGGTGGAATCAGGATGCCCAGCGTTCCCGCGGCGGCCACCGCGCCGCTGGCCAGCATCCGGTCGTAGCCGTACTTTTCCATCTCCGGCAGCGCGATCTTGCCCATGGTTGCGGCCGTGGCGGTGGTGGAGCCCGAGATGGCCGCAAACCCCGCACACGCCAGCACCGTCGAAATGCCGAGGCCTCCGGGAAGCCGGCCCGCGAGACTGTATGCCGCCCGGTAGAGCCGCTCGCCCAAACCCGCCATCAAGGCGTACGAACCCATAAGAACGAACATGGTGATGGCGCTGAGGCCGTACGAGGAAAACTGGGAGAAAAAGTCCCTGGCCAAAAGGCTCGCCGCCGCGCTGAACGAGGTCAAGTACGCGAACCCGGCAAAGCCCACGACCGCCATGGCAAATGCCACAGGCATGCGCAAGGCGAAGAGAAGGAACAGCGCGCCGATACCGATAAGGCCTACCTGCACCGACGTCATGGCTTATCGTTGGCCTCCGCGTCCTGATTCCCGGCGGCAAGGCTGCGAGCGATGTCCGCCGTAAAATACAGCGCGGTGACGAAGGCGAACAGAGCCAGCGCGTAGGCAAACGGGTAATACGGCAGGCCGGCGGTGGACGTCAACTGGCCCGACAGCGCCAGCGACCGCCCGTGACGCCACGATTCCCGGGCCAAGAGTCCAAACAGCCCAAGGCCCAACACCCCGACTACAAGCTGCACCGCCTGCCGCCACCGCCGGGGCAGCCGGTCAACGATAAACTCCAGCGCCACGTGTCGACCGGCAAAGCAAGCCATTGCCAGCCCCGCCCCGATCGCGACCAACTGGGCAAGCCCGACGAGATCCGTGGCCCCCCGCAGGGGCTGGCGAAACACCTTGGCTCCGATGACATCTACGACGGTCACGACCATGACGATCAACACGGAGAACACGCCCACCGCTTCGAGGTCGTGTGCGACCCGTTCCATCAAACGCCACCACCGCATTAACCCGTTTTCCTCCTTAGCCTGGAGAGCCCATCGCGGGACAGCAGCTTCCGGGCATCCGGGACCGGCCCGGTGGGCCCGCGGGATGGGGGGCATTCCCGCGGGCCCAAAGTCGCGGCTACAGACGCACCTCGGGCGGGCCGGTCGGCGACTTGATACCCCGGGCCGCCTGCTCCGCCGTCCAGTATGCGATGCGCTCCCGCACAAACGCGATGCGCTCGCGGAGGTCGGCCTCCGAGTAACCCCGGGACACCATCGCGTTAATGTAGTCTTGAATGACCCGGTTGGCCAGCGTCTGCCACCGGTTCAGCTCCTCATCGGACAGTTCGATGAACTCAAGGCCGGCGTTGACGGCGTACTCGTAGCCCTCGATGTCGATGTCGTTCCACATCATCGCCAGCTTGTCGCGGAACTCATTTTCGATGTAGTCTGTAATGATGTTGCGAATGTCCTCAGGAAGGCTGTTCCAAGCATCCTTGTTGGCGACGATGTAAAACGTGTACACCTGGCCCATGGGCCACACTTCGGTGATGTATCGGGTCACATCGCCGAACCGGAAAGTGACCACGGTTTCATACGGGATCATCAGCCCGTCTATCACCCGGCGGTTGACCGCGTCGTACGCTTCCGGCGTGGCCACAGGCCGGGCGGTGGCTCCCAGGGCTTCCACAAACCGGGCGATGTAGCCGGTGCCCCGCAAGGTAAGCCCCCGCATATCCTCCAGCCTTCGCACCGGCCGGTCGGCGGTCAAAATCACGTTGACCGGGGACGAATGCAGCGTGAGGACGACCGTGTCGTTCCACTCCGCGGGCTGGTACCGCTCGTAGAAATCTTGGACCACCTTGTTGGCCACCCAGGCGTTGGGGTAGCCCAACGGCAAGTCCAAAAGCTCAGTCTCCAGGAACCGGCCGAAGGTGTAGCCTAGGTTGGACAACCCAAGGTGGGCGATGCCCTGCGCGACGCCGTCGTAAATCTCCGGAGCGCCCAGGAGCGTCCCGCCGGGGTAGTGCTCGATGACGACCCGGCCGCCCGTCAGGCGGTTGATGTCCCGGGCAAACTCGTCCACGAGCTGGCTCGGGCCCGCGGGCCCCGGGAAGAAGTTCGCGAATCGCAAGGTGTAAACGCCTTGCCCGTGCGCCACCGGGGGGGCGCCCAATGCAAGCGCCAATGCGAGCATCATCGGGACAGCCACGAACTTCCACGGCCTGCGTGACACTGCCCTCGCCTCCTTTTGGTCAACTTGCTCAATAAGCCCGCCCATCAACGCCCCAAAAGTCTTTTGTTCTCTTTTTCAACTCCACGTCTTGTCCGAACCTTGACTAGCATTCAGTCTACAAGTCGCCTCAGCGACTCGATCCGCCGTCACCTCCTTGTGGGGGGCTTGCAGGCTACGACGCTTGCCGGCGTTCCGGCGCGGCAGCTTCGTCGTCGGGAGTTCCGTACGTGTAGAAGCTTTCCGGCAAGCGGCCGCCGAACCAGATGCTGCTTCGCTCCAGATCAGACTCGTTGGCCACGTCCCAGACGACGGTCTTCCAATCGGGATCAAAGATCAAGTACCCGGTGTCGCCGAACAACTCGACCCGGTTTCCGCCCGGCTCGAACACGTACATGAAGTACGCCTGGGTCGTTCCGTGCTTGCCGGGTCCGGTCTCGATGCGGATGCCGTAGTCAGGGCATGCGTCGGCCACATCGAAGATGTGCTGGGGATACCCATACCAGTACGCGATGTGGTGCAGCCGGTTCCCTCGGCCCTTGCTGTCTCGCATGCACGCGACCTCGTGCACCAGCGGGGAGACGCTGAGCCACGCGCCCACCTCCACCCCGCCGTGGCCGATCTTGGCCTCGCGCAGGCGGAACCCTAGGTGATCCATAAAGAACTGCTTATTCGGGCCGACTTCCTTGCACATCAGGTTCACGTGGTCGATGCGCCGCACGGGGATTCCCCTGAGCGGCCGCCGCTGGGGCCGGCTGCGCAACAGGCTCTTTTGCCCGTCAGGCGCCTGGTAGTACTCAAGCTCCCAGACGAGCTCCATCACATGCCCGTCAGGGGTTCGAACCCGGTAGGCCGGTCCCTCGCCCATGTCCCCGTCGCTCCACCCGAGGCCGTAAGGAGTCCCTTCCAGCTGCCGGGCGCACTCGTCCAACGCTTCCTTGGACGCCGTGCGCCACGCCACATGTCCCAAGCCCGGCGCCGCCCGCTCGGTGACCTTGAGGCTGTACGTGTAATAATCTTCGTACGCCCGCAAGTACACCGATTGTCCCCGCTGCTCGAGCTTTTCCATGCCCAAAAGTTCGGTGAAAAACCACAACGTCTCCTCGGGTTTCGGGGTGTAGATCTCGACATGCGCCAGTTGCGCCACCGGATACCCGATCCCTCGTCCTTCCACCGCTTCAACCTCCTTGCTGACGCTTCCCCAAGCTCACGCGAAAGCCAATGATTGACCGAAATTGACTGCCTGCCAGGCTGACGTTTTGCTCGACGGGCTAGGCCCGCGACCGGCTGCTGCTCGCCGGAAACCCGGCTTCCGGCCGCGGGCCGTTAGGCGCTTTCTACCCCCTTCCAAGGCGCGGCCCGCCATCCGCTGAGATCGTAGGTCGACATGAATTCGTCCACCATCCGCCGGAATTCGGCCGTCTGGCCCCGGCCGTCGGCCCACTGGAGCACGTCGAGATACTTTTGCTCCGCGTTGCCCGCGTAGTTCAATTCGTACAAGCCGTGGCGGCCTGCGAACTCCGAATACATTGCATCCCAGACGACTTTGTACAGTTTTGAACGCTCCTCGGCCGAAACTCCCGTACCCCGCATGTACCGTTCGATGACGGGCCGAAGCTCGGGATTGAGCAAGTCCCGGTAGGTGGAAACGTTGAGGATGGGGCTTCCGCCCAGCACCCGCTCGAAGATTTGCCGAACCCGATCCCAGGAGAAGTTGGTCGCGATGCGGGCTGCGCCGGCGTATTCGAGCCGCGGCACGACGCTGCCGCCCAGGCTCGGTTCAGGGTCTTTGGCCATGGCCGCCACAAGGGCCCAGAACAAGTTGCGCAGGCCGATGATCTCGCCCGCCGCCACCTGCACCCCGCGGAAGCCCGCGGTGCCGTTGCACTCGATGCCTTTGAGCAACAGCCCCGCGACGAACTCCATCTTGATCGCGAGACGGATGGTGGCCTGGAAATTGAACCGGGGGAAAAACCCCGAATCCGCGTAAAACGCCTTCACCTTCGGCACGTCTCGGTACACCAAGACGTCTTCCCAGGGAATGAAGGCGTTGTCCAGGATCAACACCGCGTCGTTTTCGTCAAAGCGTGCGGACAGCGGGTAGTCGAACGGGTGGCTGGCCCGGGCCTCGTAGGAACTGCGGGAAAGCAAGTACTGGCGAGGATTGTCCATGCGGGTGAAAAACACAAGGGCGAAGTCCTCGTCGCGCCCTTCCGCGAGCCTGGCTGCGGACCCGCTGTTCACCGCCACAAACGTGGCGTGGGTGAGGGCCGATGCCGTTGCCACCTGCTTGGCGCCGCTGACGTAAATGCCAGCATCGGTTTCCTTGGTCACATGGACCATCACGTCGCGGGTCTCATGGGGCGGCCGGTGGCGGTCTACCGGCGGGTCAACGATGACGTGGTTGAGAAACAGCACTTTCCGGGCGGTGTCCTTGTACCACTTGAGGGCACTGCCGGCAAATGGGGCGTAGTAGTCGGGATCGGCCCCCAGGGTGGCCATAAACGAAGCCTTGTACTCCGGTGTCCGGCCCATCCAGCCGAACACTACCCGCTGCCAGGCGGCGATGGCTTCACCGGCCGCTGCGAGCTCCTCAGCGCTGTATGAAGGGGCAAAAAACCGGTGGGTCCATATCCCGTACCGGTCCCGGGTAAGCAGCGTCGGCTGGTGGGCGGGATCGTGCAGCATGTCATACAGCTGGGCGATGGACCGGGCCGCGTTGCGATAAGCGGGATGGCGGGTGACGTCTTTGATGAGGTCGCCGTCGAAGTACACCCGGCGGCCGTCGCGCAGACTTTCCAGGTACTCCTCGCCGGTCATTCCCTCAAACCCTTCGGGCCGTTTCGCGGTTCGCGATAAGGCCTCCGCTCGTCCTTGCGGGTTCTCACTCGCTCCGGCTCCCGCGGCGCCGGTCGCCCCCGTTTCCGGAACGCCTGCGACCTCTGGATCCCGCTGTGGATACATCACCACACCTCCGCTCTTACGCGCCGGGCGACACGCCCGCGCGCTGCGCGATCTCGTAGGCGACTTGGATGATTTGGTCCTCTTGGCCGCCCACGGTGCGTCGCCGGCCAAGCTCGACCAGGATGTCCCTCACCTCGACTCCGAACCGCTCAGCCGCCCGCCGCGCGTGAAGCAAGAAGGACGAGTAGACGCCCGCGTAGCCGATGACCAGCGCGTCCCGGTCGATGACGATGGGCCGGGGCAGAAGCGGTTTCACCACATCTTCCGCGGCGTCCATGGCCCCGTAGACGCTGACGCCGGTTTCCACTCCGAGGCGATCCAACACGGCCACCAGCACTTCGAGCTGCGTGTTTCCTGCGCCCGCTCCAAGTCCGCAGAGCGAACCGTCCAGCCACGTGGCCCCCGCCTCCATGGCCGCAAGCGTGTTCGCCACCCCGAGGCCCAGGTTGTTGTGGCCGTGGAAACCGACCTCACAATCGAGCGCGTCGCGGAGGGCCTGCACACGCTCCCGGGCCTCCTCGATGAGCAGTGCGCCGGCGGAGTCCACCACGTAAACCACGTGGGCGCCGGCCTTTTCCATGATCCGGGCTTGCCTGGCCAGCTCGCCCGGGGAAATCATGTGGGCCATCATCAAAAAGCCGCACACCGTCATGCCCATCTCCCGGGCCAGTTCAATGTGCTGCTCCGCGATGTCCGCCTCGGTGCAGTGGGTGGCGATGCGGGCCACTTGGGCGCCGGCGTCCCGGGCCTGCTTGAGCTCCTGGCGGGTGCCGATGCCCGGCAAGAGCAACACGGCAATCTTGGTGGACGGAGCGTGTTCCACCGCGGCCCGCACCCATTCCAAGTCCGGCTGGCGCGAGAACCCGTACTGCAGCGACGAGCCGCCCAGCCCGTCGCCGTGGCTCACCTCCACCACCGGCACCCGGGCTGCGTCCAGCGCGGCGGCGACCTGGGCCACCTGTTTTTCGGTGAACTGGTGGCGCACCGCGTGGCTGCCGTCCCGGAGACTTACGTCCACCAACGTAACGCGCGCAGGATAGTTGTCGGCCACAAGCCCCACCTCCCCACCTCAGGCGACCGACGCGCGGTCGCCCGCGGCCAGATCCTCCGCCACCTGAACGGCGGCGGATGTCATGATGTCCAAGTTGCCGGCGTAGCGAGGCAGGAAGTCCCCCGCCCCTTCCACCTCCACCATGATGGTGACCACCCGGCCCGTTCCCGCCGGCCCTTCCCCGACCAGGGGCGGCACCTTCAGGCGGTAGCCTGGAACGTACCGTTGCACCCGCTCGACCATGGCTTGCACCGATCGCTCCACTTCCGCCGGGTCGACGTCGGAAACGAGGGCGTACACGGTGTTGGTCATCAAAATGGGCGGCTCCGCGGGATTGAGGACGATGATGGCCTTCCCCCGGGCGGCGCCTCCCACCCGCTCCAGTGCCCGGGCGGTGGCCACGGTGAACTCGTCGATGTTTTGCCGGGTACCCGGGCCCGCGCTCTTGGACGCAATAGTCGCCACGATCTCCGCGTACTCCACCCGAGCCACCCGGGAGATGGCATGAACCATGGGCACCGTTGCCTGGGCGCCGCACGTGGCCAAGCTGACGTTTTCCGCCCGCTGGTAGCTGTCCAGGTTGACGACCGGCACCACCGGCGGCCCGACCGACGCCGGCGTCAGATCGATGGCCAGCTTGCCCGCCTCTCGCAATAGCGGGGCGTGGCGCAAGTGGGCCTTGGCCGACGTGGCGTCAAACACCACCCTGATCTCGGGATCCTCCAAGATCGCGTCGATCCCCCTGGTGCTGGTCGGAACGCCCAGGGAACGGGCCCTGGCCAGGCCTTCGGACTGCGGGTCGATCCCGGCCATCATCCGCAGCTTGAGCCGGGGCCGGCGAAAGATCTTGAACATCAAATCGGTGCCGATGTTTCCCGAACCCAAAATGCCCACACCGACCGACATCGTCGTTCCCCCCGCTCCCGGCGCGTCAAGCGCCAAAGTAAACATCCACCGGCTCAAGGCCAGCCACCTCAAGCCGCACCCACGACCCCTCCCCTACCGGTACTGCCGGTCCCAGCGACCCCGACAGGACCACATCGCCCGCGCGAAGCCGGTCCCCCATCGCGAACAGTTTATTGGCCAGCCACGCCACGCACGCCGCCGGGTGGCCCAGGGCCGCGGCGCCGCTGCCGGTGGACGAAAGGTTGCCTTCGACGTACAGCCCCATTCCCAATCGGCTCAGATCGAGGTCCCTCCAGCCGCTGTTCCAGGGGCCCACCGCGAAGCCGCCACATGATGCGTTGTCAGCCACGGTATCCACAAGCCGGATCCGCCAGTCGCGGATCCGGCTGTCGATGACCTCCACCGCCGCCGCCACCGCCACAGTGGCCCGGAACACGTCCACCACCGTCACGCCGGGGCCTTCGAGGTCCTCACCCAACAGGAACGCGATCTCCCCTTCTACCCGGGGCTGGATGAACCGTCGCATCGACGCGACAGCCACGCCGCTCTCCACGGGCAATTCCCAGCCCTTGAGCAGCGTGCCGAAATCGGGCTCATTCACCCCCAGCTGTTGCTGCATCGCCCGGCTGGTCAGGCCGATCTTGCGCCCTACTACGGTCTCTCCTTGTCCCAGGCGCATGGCCATCCACGCTTGCTGAATCCGGTACGCCGTCTCCACATCCTGAAGCCCATGGCTCTCGTGGAACGGATCAACGGGCCGGCGATTCTGCCAGGCGTCTTCCAAGATCCGGGCCAGCTCCTCGGCAACAATGTGCAAACCAGCTCTCCTCCTTCCGGCTGGCGGCCCGCCGCCGCTGCCGGACTAGTGCGGGTGCGGCTAAACGGCAACGCAGATGTTCACCGGCTCAGTGAACACCTCCAGGCTGTAATGGCCTCCCTCGCGCCCGATGCCGCTGAACTTCATGCCTCCGAAGGGCACCCGAAGGTCCCGCACGAAGAAGTCGTTGACCCAGACCGTGCCGACCTGCAAGGCCGCGGCGACCCGGTGCGCTCTCCGCACGTCTTTGGTCTGGACCACAGCGCTCAGGCCGTACTGGGTCCCGTTGGCCCAGGCGACGACCTCCTCCTCGTCGTCGAAAGGCGTCACGGTAACGACCGGGCCGAACACCTCGGTCTGGCAAATCTCATCGTTGCTGGACGCGCCCAGGATGACCGTGGGCTCCATGAAGTTCCCGCCGTTGAACGGCGCGGGCAATTCGAGCCGCCGGCCGCCGGTGGCGACCCGTGCCCCGGCCTGAACCGCCCGCTCCACGAATCCCAGCACTCGCTCCAGATGTTCGGGCGCGATCAAGGAGCCCATCTGGGTTTCGGGATCCATCGGATCGCCTACCCGCAAGCTCCGGGCTCGTTGGACAAACTCCTCCACAAACCGGTCGTACGCAGGCCGCTCGACAAAGATCCGGGGTGAGGCGAGGCAGAACTCTCCTTGATTGAAAAACGCGGCCCGCACCGAGACGTCCAGCATCCGGTCCCACTCGGCGTCAGCAAACACGATGTTGGCTCCCTTGCCCCCCAGCTCGAACGAAAGCCTCTTCAGGGTGGGCGCCGCGTTGGCCATGATCGTCTGCCCGGTCACCGTCTCCCCGGTGAACGAAAGGATGTTGACGTCTGGATGGCGGGTGAGAAACTCACCGGCGCTTTGGGGGCCGAATCCGTGCACCACGTTGAACACGCCCGGAGGCAAGCCGGATTCCTTGGCCAGCTGCGACAGCTTCCACGCCCCAAGCGGCGTCCACTCCGCGGGCTTGAGCACTACCGTGTTTCCGAACGCCAGGGCGGGCCCGATCTTCCACGTCTCAAGCAACAGCGGCACGTTCCACGGTGTGATGAGGCCGGCCACCCCGACCGGATGACGCAGCACGTAGTTGATATAGCCGTTTTCCATCGGGTACGCTTCCGACGGCATCATGGCGGCGAAATCCGCAAAAAACCGTATGTTGGCCGCCGCCCGCTGGATGTAGTGGCGGCTGTTCTCCCGCATCGGCCGGCCCACATCGAGGGTCTCCAAGCGGGCCAACTCGTCCCCGTGGCTTTCGATGGCGTCGGCGAACCGGTGCAGGATGCGCCGGCGCTCCGACGGCTTCAAACGGCTCCAAGAGGCAAAGGCGGCCCGGGCCGCGGCCACCGCCTGATCGATCTCCGCCTCGGATCCTTCGGGAGCGGACCCGATCTGCTCTCCCGTAGCCGGATAGACGATGGGAAACCGGCGGCCCGAATCGACGAATTCCCCATTGATGAAATGGCTCACCTCGTACGCCACTGCCAGAGACCTCCTCTATTCCACTCGTGCCAGGACATGCGAGCCCAGCGGGCCCTCGGCCAAAAGCGGCCCTGCTTCCGGCAGGGGCACCGCCGGGCACGGCGAGCCCAAAAGCAGCATGTCTCCGCGGCGCACCCCGCGGCCGAGCGACGCGGCCTTGTCCGCCGCCCACGCGATCCAGCCGATCGGGTCTCCCAGGCTGTCCACGGAGCCCCCATGCCATGTCCGGCCGGTCAAGAGACGCAGCCGGCGGTCGTCCCCGTCAAACAACACGTCCGCCGGCAACACCCGGCTGCCGACGACCACCGCGCCGCCGGACGCGTTGTCCGCCACCACGTCCCCGGCCGTAAACCGATAGCCTGCGTAAATGCTGTCGAGCACGTCGATCACCAGCAGGACAAAATCGATGGCCGCCGCGATCTGGCCCGGCCGGGCGCCTTCGCCCACCGGCCGGCCGAACACGACCGCCAGCTCCGGTTCCATCCGGGGCTGGATGAACCGGTCCCGCCGCACCGGCTCGCCCGGGTTGATGATCATGGACCGGTGAACATGGCCGATGATGGGCTCCGAAACCCCCATCTGGCGCTGCTTATCGGGGCTGATGAGCCCCAACTTGTACCCGATGATCGAGTCGCCTGCGGCCTCCCGCTCCCGGGCCATCGTCGCCTGGACCTGGTAGGCGACATCCAGCGGGAGCGAACCGGTCTCCGAAAGCGATCCCCGGGGCGTTCGGTTCCTCCGGCTGTCGGCGATTTGCCCGCAAAGCTCCCTGACGTCGATGCTACTCACCGGCGTCTTCCCTGCCTTCCGCCGCTGAATCCGTATTTGATATATGATTTTGTTGGACTGCCGGGCGAGGCGCCAGGAAACTGCTCTCGGGGAACCCGTCTTGCAGGGCGATCCGGATCTGCCCCTCCGCCGATCCCAAAACGTCCTGAACAGCAGCGGACAGCCCCTGAAACATCGCCCGCTTTTCCTCGTCCCCCATTCGCTTGCCGAACACCAGCACCTCGATGAAAGGCATGGGGCTCGCTCCTCTGACCCAGTAATATATCAAATACGATTACGCACAACCGTATTTCCGCGGAACAGTAAGAAATCCTTCTTCATGTTAACGTCTTCGCGAAATGTGCAAGACAAGCGCCCGGCCGCCCACAAGGAATAGAACCGGGCATATCCGTTCCACCCTCATTGGCGGCCGAGCGCCAGGTGTTGCGTTCCGTCCCTGGACGGACGAGGTCACCGGTCAAACGGATAATGGCGCCGTTCGGCCTGGAGGCTGATCCATCGGGTCTCGGTAAACGCTTCGATGGCGGCCTTGCCCCCGTGGCGCCCCAAGCCCGATGCCTTGATCCCTCCGAAGGGCGCGTGGGGCTCATCGTGCATCGAGGAGTCGTTGATGTGCGCCATGCCCGTCTCCAGCCGGCCGGCCAACTGCATCCCCCGTTCCGGATCCTGCGTAATGATCCCCGCGGACAACCCGTACATCGTGTCGTTGGCCACCTGAACGGCTTCCTCCGCGTCTTTCACCGGTATGACGGACACCACGGGGCCGAACGTCTCTTCGTAGTACACGCGCATCTCCGGCGTCACGCCGGCCAGCACCGTAGGCTCGAAATACGGCCCCCGGGCCCGGCCGCCGGTGAGCAGCCGGGCGCCCTTGGAGACGGCGTCCTCGACGTGCTCCTGAATCTTGGCCAACTGGGTCGGGCTGATGATGGGGCCGATGTCGGTTTCCAGGTCGTTGGGATCTCCGATCTTGAGATGGCGGACCTTCTCCACGAGCTGGGACGTGAACTGCTCGGCCACCGGCTGTTCCACGATGAGGCGGGACGAAGCCATGCAGATCTGGCCCTGATGGAAAAAGCCCCCGAAGCAAGCCGCACTGGTGGCCAGGTCCAGATCGGCGTCCTCCAGCACGATGATCGGGCTTTTCCCTCCCAGTTCCAGGATAATCCGCTTCAGGTGGCGTCCCGCCAGCTCAGCCAGCTTCCGGCCGGTGAACGTGGACCCGGTGAAGCTGATCACCCGGACGTCCGGATGCCCCACCAGAACTTCTCCAACTTCTTGCACGCCCTCTCGGGGGCAGGTAATCACGTTCAGAACGCCGGGAGGCACTCCCGCCTCTTCAAAGATCTCTGCAATAACGAGGCCGCCGGCGATGGGACTTTCCTCCGACGGCTTGAGCACCACCGTGTTGCCCAGTGCGAGAGCTGGTGCCACCGCTCGAAGGGTCAATATGTAGGGAAAATTCCACGGCGAGATGACGCTCACGACGCCGGCCGGCTGGCGGATGAAATGGTTGACCTTGCCGCGCACGTTGGACGGCGCAATCTCACCGCCCACCTCATAGGCCAGGGAGGCCGCTTGCCGGATCAAATCCTTGCAGTATCCGACCTCGAACATGCGCTTTTTGGCAATCGAACCCGTCTCTTCGGTCAGCAGCTTGGCCAATGTTTCACTGCGGCGCTCCCAAATGTCCGCGGCGCGCAACAAGACGGCGCTCCTTTCCGCGGCGGTCAGCTCCGCCCACTCCCGTTGCGCCCGGCTCGCGGCCTCCACAGCCCGGCGCGCCGTTTCCGCGTTCCCCGCCGGTATATGGGCGAATGCTTCGCCCGTGGCCGGGTTTCGATCGGGAAACGTCTGTCCTCCCGGCGCATCCTGCCATTGCCCGTCGATGAACATCTGATAACGCCGTGCCATACCGAACCTCCTCCACCTCAACATCCGGCGCCTGACCGACCACCGAGCAGTCCGCACCAGGTCGCCGGTGCGTTCCTCGAGATACCAACCGGCAATGCCGTGGGGGAGCAGCAAAACGATGCCGATCAGCACAACGCCCAGGGCAATCATGTACGCATACCGGAACCGTACCAGAAACAGCTCGGCGATCAAACCGATGAAGACCGCGCCCGCCACGGGGCCCCACCACTGGGCGGCGCCGCCCAGCATCGCCATGATGACGGTCTGAAAGGAAATCAGTGGATTGAACGCGATCTGGGGGTCGAGATACGTCCACCGGGCCGCGTTGGTCGCCCCCGTAGCGCCCATCAAGGCCGCGCTGAGCACGAACACGCCGATCTTGATCCAGGTCGGTCGCACGCCCAGCACATCAGCCCGTTCCTCGTCGTTTCCAATGGCCATCAACGCCAGACCCCAGCGGGACCGGCGAATCCAAAACGCCAGGCTCACCGTCACCGCGGCGACGACGAGCATCGTGTAGTACACGGCGTTGAGGGACGGCCGAAACAAGAGCATCCGGCCCACAGTCCGGGTGAAGCTGAACTCATACCAGCTGACCAGGTGGTGCACCAGTTCCGCCAGCCCGAACGTGAGAATCGCGAAGTACGGTCCCCGGAGGCGCAAGGTCAGGCCGCCCGCGACAAACGCCAGGGCCGCCGCGACGGCCGCCCCCACCACCACTGGCCCGGGCCAGACGGACCCTGAATTGAAAAGGAACGTCGTGTAGGCTCCTACGCCGTAAAACGCCGCCGCAGCCAGGGACATGTACCCCGTGAGACCCGAAAACAACGACCACGCGGACGCCATGGCAACGTGGGCCAGGATGGCCAAAGCAAGCGACGTCGCGTACGCCTGCCCAAGGGCAGGAACAGCAGCCAGCAAAATGACTGCGACTGCCGCCCATGCCCGTCCGGTGCGTCCCTCAAGCGCCCGCAACACGTGATGGCGTGTGCGACCTACGGTCCAGGAAACCGCCTGTGCCATCCTCCACAACCTCTCCGCCCGTCTACGCCTTCTGCATTTGTTCCGGGCGACGGGCCACGGTGTTGAAGAGCCCGTACGGGCGCAACACGAGAACCAACGCCAGCACCCCGTACTTCAAAACCATGCGGAAGGCCGGGTCGGTAAAATGGACGCCCAACGCTTCCACCACGCCCAGCAACAATCCGCCGGCGAAGCTGCCCGCCACACTGCCCAGTCCCCCCAGGATGATGACGATCAGGGCGGTGACGGTGTATGAGACGCCGATATCGGGGGTCAACGGATAGAGCATGCTGAGCAGCGAACCGCTCACCCCAGCCAGGGCTGCTCCCAAGCCGAAGCACGCCGCGTGCATCCGGCGCACCGGCAGCCCTACGAGCCGGGCGCCCACCACGTCCTGCATCAAGCCCCGCAGGCTCGTGCCAGCGAGCGTTCCGTGAAGAAACGCGAACAACAGGATCGTGAATCCCAGGGCGATGGCAAAAGCCACCACCCGGTTGGCGGGGAACACGGCCCCGAATACCTGGAGGGGCTGGTCCAGGTACCGGTACCCACGCATGTCCGCCTGCCACAAAATTAAGGCCACGTTCTGCAGGATGAACATGAGCCCAAAGGAAATCAGCAGGGAGTTGGCCTCCAGCTCCTCCCGGGTCCGGCGCAACCGCACGAGGTGGCGAAAGAGCAGCCCGTGGACGGCAAGGCCGACGGCAAAAAGGAGCGGGCCGCTCACCAAAAGCGTCAGCAGAGGGTTCCACCCCCGCAAGGAGACCAGCAGATAGGTCACGTACCCGCCAATCATCAGAAACTCGCCGTGGGCCACGTTGAGAATCCGCATCAGCCCGTACTGCAAGTTCAGTCCGACGGCGATGAGGGCGTACACGCCGCCCAAGAGCAGCCCGCTCATCGCCACCTCGAGCAGAAGGCTCATCGGCCAACCCTACCTCCATGCGGGCTTGGGAACCAGCGGCTCCGCGGTGGCGTGCTCACGGGGCCAAATCACTTCGAACTCCCCGTTTTGCCACTGGCCTACCATACCCGGGGTCACGACGTTGACCCCGTCGACGAACCGGACAGGCCCGATAACCGTTTGAAACTCGTTGGAATCGATGTACTCCTTGATCCGCCGCCGGTCCAGGCCCACCTCGGCCACGGCCTGCTCCAAAATTTGCAGGCTGGCATACGCGGAGGCGCTGGCCCACCGGTCGGGTTCCCGGTCGAGATGGCTCACGTGGGCCTCGAAGTACTCCCGGGCGCCCGGGTAAGGAACCTTGGGATTCCACGCCCCGACGCCCATGACACCCTCGGAGTTGGCTCCGAAATTGTCCCGGAACGCCGGAAACGCCGTCCCTACGGCGGTGTAGAGCACGGGCGGGTTGAACCCGATGCTGGAAAGCTGGTTCACGATCAAATTCGTATCGGGCGGGTAGCTGAGGCCGATGACGATATCCGCCCCACTGCTGCGGGCGCCGCGCAACACGTCGGACAAATCGCTGACGCCCAGCGGATAACTGCGGTCCAGGACGATCTCAAATCCAGCAGACTGCAAGCGGGGAACGAGTTCATTGTAGTGTTCGACGCCAAACAAGTCGGCCACGTGCAGCACGGCCACCCGGTTGTACCCGTTCTGCTCCCGGACATACTCCAGCAACCCCGCCAGGGCGCGCATTTGCGCGTCGGGCTGGGCGAGAATGGCATATACGTACGGCAGGCGGAAGTCCTGCAACTGCATGGACGAAAGGGTCGGAGCGATCATGGGGTACTCGTGCTCGCTCACCACGGGTGCCACGGCGAAATTCATGGCCGTGCCCCACGGCGGGAGAATCAGATCCACCCGGTCCACGGTGGCCAGCCGCTCGTACAGCCGGATGCCGGTCTCGATCTCGCTGCGGTCGTCGTAGCGCACAAACTCGACGGGCCGCCGTCCCTCGCCGGCCACGAGCAAGCCGCCCCGGGCATTGACCTGATCCCTCCACAATATGTAGTTGGGAATTTGGGTAATTCCGGCCCCTACGGAGTAGGCTCCCGTCTCCGAGATGGCGAACCCGATCCGGACCGGGCGGGCCTGGGCGCGGGCTAACCGTACCGGCACAGCCGCGGCGGCCGCGGCCGCTGCCATCCCTTTAACAAACTCTCTGCGGGTCGTCTTGCGTGACACTGCCGTCCCTCCTTGCGTCGTCGAATTACCGCGGGCGGATCCTGGCCCGCCCGTTACAACCCCAGGTAGGCGCGCCTGACCGTCGGGTGCTCAAGCAACTGGGAACCGGCTCCTTCGAGGGTGATCCGGCCGTGCTCCAGGACGTAGGCCCGGTCGGCGAGGCTGAGGACTTGATGCGCGTTTTGCTCGGCGATGAGCACCGTAACGCCGGCTTGCCGGACTTTCACCATGATCTCGAAAAGCGCGGCCACCATGCGGGGAGCCAGTCCTTGCGACGGCTCGTCGAGCAACAAGAGGGTCGGATTTTGCATGAGCGCGCGCCCGATGGCCAGCATTTGCTGCTCGCCGCCGGACATGGTTCCGGCCAACTGGTGTCGCCGCTCAAATAGCCGCGGCATAAGCTCGAATACCCGCTCGAGCGCCTCCCGGCGTTGTCCCCGCGCCAAGCGGGCCACCGACCCCACAAGCAAGTTTTCCAGCGTCGTCAACCCGGGAAACAGGTGGCGTCCTTCCGGCACGTGGGCGATGCCGAGCTTCACAATCTGGGAAGCATCCAAATGGGCGATGCTTTGGCCCTGGAACGTCACGTCGCCGCCGGTCACGTCGAGGAACCCTTCCCTCAAGCCCGTGACCGCTCGCATAAGGGTCGTCTTCCCCGCACCGTTGGCTCCCAAAAGAGCCACGATCTCCCCCCGGCCGCCCATGAGCGATGCGTCCCACAAGACGGGAACTTCCCGGTATTGGGCCTGTATCCGTTTGATTTCCAGCAACACGCCGGCCCGGGGGTCCCCGGATCCCGTCGAACGCTGGGGCAAGGCTTGGGCGCTCATGGAGCAACCTCCCGCCGGGCGGACGGGGCGTAGCCCATCCACCGCTCGCCGAGATACGCTTCCTGGACTGCCGGGTTTTCCACTACAGCGGCCGGCGGCCCCTCCGCGATCTTGGAGCCCCGATCAAGGACGATGACGCGGTCGGCTGTACCCATGACCGCGTCCATCACATGCTCGACCCAAAAGATCGCCACGCCCCGCTCGTCCCGGAGCCGCCGGATAAGGTGCATCGCGCTCTTGACCTCGCCCGGGTTCAGCCCGGCCATGGGCTCATCCAACAGCAAGACCTGCGGGCGCGCGGCGATCACCATGGCCAGCTCCAGCAATTTGCGCCGGCCGGTTGGTTCCCGGGAGGCCAGGTAGTGCCCCCGTTCTTCAAGCCCGACGAACTCCAGCGCTTGGCGGGCTTCCCGTTCAGCCCCGCGGCGGGTCTGCCACGACCCGCTGGAGCGGGTTCGAAACAAGGAGCCGAGCAGAACGTTTTCCATGCTGGAGAGCCGGGCGAACAGTCGGGGAACCTGAAACGTACGCCCGATGCCCATTTGAGCAATGCGATGGGGCGGTAGGCCGGTGATATCCTGCCCGCGGAAGCGGACGGCGCCGCTGGTCGGCCGCACGAGACCGCTGATGACATTGAAGAGGGTCGTCTTCCCCGCCCCGTTGGGACCGATGAGCCCCACGATCTCACCGGGCTCGATTCGGACGTTCACGTCGGAGAGCGCTTGCAAGCCGCCAAACCGCACGCCCACGCCTTGCGTTTCGAGCACCTGGGACCACTTGCTCCCTTCGCGGCATCCTGGCCCCGCCGGGGCGGGCCGTCTGTCTTATATGATATAGGCTTAGTGTAAGATTTAAAACGAATTTTTGTCAAGTATGTTCTGTTCTTGCCGTTGATTGGGGATATTGACGTCGGCGATTCATTCGGACGCTCAGGTTGCGGTTGGGCGCTCGGCCCGGCACTCGCTCATGCTTTCTGCCGGCGCCAGCGCGGTGAACGCCGCCTGAACTTGATGCGGAAGGAGGGGGTGAAACGCAGTATCGACCGCTCGTGAACGGGGCAACGTTGCGGGGCTACCCGCACGCGGGAAGCTCTTGAGCATTAGGAATGCTCGGACGGCGAGCCGTCATCCGAGCTCTTTTCGATCCGGCGCCGGAACAGGTCGAAGGCCCGCTCCTTTTGGGTGCGCACGAGCCGCTCCAGCTCCTGGCCGTCGCGCCGGCGAAGGGCGTCGACCATGGCCCGATGCTCGGCCTGGGAAAGTTCCACATACTCGGGAGCCTGCAAGAACACGAAGCGGGTTCGGGCGGAAAGATCCCACACCGTGTGGACAATGCGCAACGTCAAGGTCCACGGAGACAGCGAGTACAGCTTCCGGTGAAACTCGTAGTTCAGCCGGCTGTACTCGAGGTTGTCCTGGGTGGCGTTCATCCTCTCCACAAGATCCGCCAGTTCCTCGATGGCCTCAGGCGTGGCACCCTCCACCGCAGTGCGGGCCAAAAGGGGCTCCAACGCCTTGCGGATAGCCATCAGCTCCTCCAGCTGGTCGGCCCGCACCGGAGCTACCCGGGCGCCGATGTAGGGCTTGGTTTCCACCAGCTCCTCGGCTTCCAGGCGCCGAATGGCTTCGCGCACCGGGATGGGGCTCGTCCCGAAGTCCCGGGCGAGTTGATCGACGATGAGCCGCTCCCCCGGTTTGAGGGCGCCGCTCAGAATGGCTTCCTTCAGCTGTTCGTAAACCCACTGGGCACGGGTGGGCGTATCCACTTTGGTTAGTCGCACAGCAAACACCTCAATCCCGCGGGCACTTGGCCTGACGGCACACCGCGGTTCATTCGGGCAGGGGCATAGACCGCGTCCGGCAAAATGCCGCGACGTAATCTATATTATATAACATCGCCGGTCCCGGCAATCGCTCCAGACCCCTCTCCGTCATCCCTGGAGCGAATCACTAGCCTCCATCCCTGGAGCGAATCACTAGCCTTCGGAAACCCCGCCCGGTCGCCTCGGATTGCTGCTTCGCCCGCGGGCCGGTACGTCACTCTTCGATTGGCGGCGTGCCGTACGTATGGAAACTGGCGATAGTCCGCAGACCCCACGCTTGGCCTTTCTGGCGCTCGGCCTGGCTCCAGACGATGGGCTGCCAATCGGGCGCCACCACCAAGCGCGCGCCGGGGCAGCCGATTTCTATCCGGTGTCCTCCCGGTTCGTACACGTACAGAAACATCGTCTGCTGGATGGCGTGCTTGTGCGGCCCGGTCTCGATGAACACGCCGTGCTCAAGACAAATGTCGGCGGCCCGCAGCACCTCCTCCCGAGTGTCGACTGCGTAGCAGACATGATGGAATCGGCCGTGGCCCCGCAACTGGTCTTCAGTGATGGCCACCTCATACCCTTTGATGTTGGGCGTCACCCAGGCGCCTTTTTCGCTGTTGTCGTCAAAGACAATGATCTCGGTCAGGCGCAGGCCCAAGAGTTCCTGAAAGAATTTCCGGTCCTCCCTGACATCTGCGCTCAAGATGTTGATGTGATCAAGACGCCGCACGTTAGAGCCCCGGCCAGGAAAGCGGGAAGCCTGGTTTTTCAAGGCCGGCCTGGTTTCCGGGGTCGGCTGGTACCACTCCACCTCATACAGGATCTCGCCGGTGTGCCCGCCCGGAAGCCGGAACGCGTACGCAGGGCCGTGTCCCCGATCACCGTCTGTCCAGCCAAGGCCAAGACCCGATCTCTCCAGCAGCGCCACCCGCCGTTCCAAAGCCGTCCGGCTTGTGGTGCGAAACGCGAAGTGACCCAGCGCCGGCTTGGACGCCGCCGTCAACTTAAGCGTATGATGCGCGTAGTCATCCCAGCCCCGCAGGTAGGCCGAATCCCCCTCCAAATCGGTGAGGGTCATGCCGAGCACATCCACAAAGAAACGGATGCTTTCTTCAAATTTTGGAGTTAAGAGCTCCAGATGCGCCAGATGAGCCACGTCGAAAGACGGCTCGCCGATGTAGGCAGTATACCGTTCCATCTCCCGATCCCCTCCGCTGGGCCAGCTGGAAACGACCGAACGCCACGCGACCGGCCAGGTGGACGGCTAAATGTTATTTGCCGAAGTGTTTGTTTCATATCATTTCATATGATAACTAAATTGTCAACAAAGACAGTGGCGGCGCTCGGTGTCCGGCACCAGTAGGAGCGCCCCGGCATTGTTCTCAGGCGATCTTGACCCACCCACCCATCCCGCAGCGCGCAATGCCTCCCAGAGCAATGCCCCGGTGGCCGTCACGCTCGACGCGCCAGGGCCGTTGGCCGGCCAGCGGCAGCCCGGGTTGCCGGACATTCCCTCCAGGCGCAACGGCTGGGCGAGGCGAAATCTTCTGCCAGACGAACTCAAGGAAAAGTCATAGCGCGGGGAGACGTCATGGAACGGTTCGCACGGCCTTCGGCGGGGACAAAGAGACCGGTGCCGCTCCTCATTGGCCTGGCTGCCTTGGCAGCGGCCGCTGTGTTGCTGGCCATGGGCGGACCAAGCCCGATCGCGGGACCCGGCGCGACCTTCACGGCTCTGCCCGGTCCGGTGCCGTCCCTCTCCCAGGCCACATCCTTCCGCCAGCCGCCGGCGGTTTCGGGCCGCCTAAGGGTCATGACCTACAACATTCGCTGGGGGCTCGGCGCCGACGGCCGGCGGGACTTGACCCGGACCGCCGCGGTGTTGCGGCAGCTCGATGCAGACATCGTGATCCTCAATGAAGTCGACGTCAACTGGCGCCGCAGCGGCAACTCCGACCAGCCCGCTCGCCTGGCGGCCGAGGCGGGCTATCCGTACGTGTACTTCGGCGCCTCGTTCCGAACGTGGGCCTCGGGGAGCTTGAAAGCATCGGCGTACGGCAACGCCATCCTCAGCCGGCATCCCATCGTGTCCGCGCACACGATTCCCCTGCCCAACCCGCTCAGGCGGGAGCCCCGATCCGTCCTGGTGGCGCGAGTGTTGGTCGGCGGCCAGGCGCTGACAGTCTTAGGAACCCATTTGGGGCTTCACCGGTTCGAGAGGCTCGAGCAGGCCGGACACATCGCCCGGTTGGTCAATGCGAGCGAGCCGGTGATCCTGATGGGTGACTTCAACGCCTTCCCCGGATCGGAGGAGATTGCTCTCCTCATCTCCGGCCCTACAGGACTCTCGGACGCTCACGGGCTGGCCGGTTCGGGTTCTGGCGAAACGTTCCCCGCACCTGAACCCAGCGCCCGCATCGATTACATTTTCGTCTCCCCGCCCCTTGCGTCCCGGGTTGTGGCATCCCGTGCCGTGCCCGCCGATGCGTCCGATCACTTGCCGGTCGTGGCGGACCTCGACTGGCCCGGACAGGGAATGGCCGGTGCAGCGCCGAACCCATGACCGACCCGGCCGGGGATGGCCAACGGCACGTTTTATCGGTACTTCCATGACAAGCCGCCGGAGAACAGTCGCACGGAAGGAGGCGGCGAATCTTTGCCCAGGGTGCGCGTCGACGACGCGGAGATTTACTACGAAGTCCACGGGGACGGCTTCCCGATCTTGCTCATCCAGGGGCTTGGCATGCCGTCCACTCTGTGGTACCGCCAGCTGCCCGAGTTTGCCCGCAGGTATCGGGTCATCCTCATGGACAACCGGGGCGCCGGCCGTTCTGATCAGCCGCGGGCCGGATATTCCATCGCCCAAATGGCCAAGGACGCAGTCGGGATTCTGGATCACCTGGCCGCGGATCGCGCCCACGTCCTGGGGCTCTCCCTAGGGGGCCTCATCGCCCAGGAACTGGCATTGTCTTACCCCGGCCGGGTGGCCGGCCTAATCCTCGCCGGCACGCACCCCGGGGGGCCTGAATACCTGGAAGTCACCGGCTCCATGTGGCGGGAGCAGCTCAATGTGGCCGGGCTCACCCGGGAGGACATTTACCGCCAGGCGCTGCAATGGGGGACGACGGAAGCGTTTTTTCGGGACCGGCCCGAGGAGGTCGAGCGGTTCATCCGGCTCCGGCTCGAGCTGCCCCAGACAGGGCACGGGTTCCAGGGGCAGTTTCAGGCCGGAGCCGCGTTCGACGCCCGGGACCGCTTGCCCGCGCTGCGCTGTCCCACCCTGGTGGTGCATGGCACCGAAGACCGGGTGGTGCCGCCGCGCTTCGCCCGGGAACTGGCGGAGCGAATCCCCGGGGCGCAGCTTCACTGGATAGCGGGAAGCGGCCACTTGCCCTTCGTCGAAGCCCCCGAACAGTTCAACCGGGCGGTGCTCGATTTTCTGGCGGGAGTCGCGTCCGCCCCGCCGGAGCCGGTCGAGGGCGAATGAAGCCCGGCGTTACCTCACCGGGCGCCCCCGCAGCTCAGGCCGGCGGCGAACTGGCCGCCTGGGGCCAGGTTCTTTCGGTCTACAGCGGGGAGCAGATGTAGACCCCGGCGCACGGCGCCTTGCCGTCCCTCCCCAGTGCGGGTTACTATAGGGAGGAATCCGGTCCAACGGGCCGGCGACGGACGGAGGGCGATGGAATGGCGGTCCACGGGGCCATGACCGTGCGGGAAATCTTGGCGATGCCCATCAACACCCACGTGTACGGGCAGTTCGTCGTGCGCGACTGCGAGCTGCGGGGCAGCGAAGGGCGGTACTTCCTGCGCCTTTTGCTCGGCGACAAGACGGGCGTCATCCCCGCGTACGTCTGGAACTTCGACATCAACCAGCGCAGTCCGAAAGTGGGCGACGTTGCCAAGATCCAGGGCACCCGGGGCGAGTTCCAGTCAAGCCCGAAGATCGACGTCCAGTGGGGGTCTCTCCGCAGGGGCGACATCCCCGTCGATGAGCTCATCGATCTGCCTTCGGTGCCGGACTTCGCCCGCAAATACATCGAGCAGATCGACCGGCTGTTTGCCGCCGAGCTGACCGATCCCCACCTTAAACGGTGGAGCCAGTACTTCCTGGGCAACGACGGGTTCCGGGAGAAGTTTTGCCTGTGGCCCGCGGCCAAGTCCAACCACCACGCGTACCCGGGCGGCCTCATTCGCCATACGTACCACGTGATGCAAATGTGCCGCCAGGCCGCCCGGGAAATGTACCCGGAACTGCTTACGCCGATCGGGTATCAGACGCTTCTGTTCGCGGCCGTTTTCCACGACGTCGGCAAGCTCGAAGAACTGGCCATGCACCCGATCACGGGCGACGTGTACTACACCGATCGGGGTCAACGATTCGGCCACATCTTGCTCGGCCGCGACCGGCTGCGGGAAGCCGCTGCGAAGCTTGACATCCCCCAAGGCCTCGTCGAGCGGGTCGACGAACTGATCCTCGGCCACCAGGGCAAAAAGGAATGGGACACGGTGCGAGAGCCAGTCACCTTGGAAGGGGTCATCCTCGCCGCGGCCGATTACTTCGACAGCCAGATCGGCAATATGGAGATGGCTTACCGCGGGTACACCGCGGGCGTCGGCGAGGATTTCCAGTTCGTCAGACCGTTCGGCCGCTACATGTACGTCGCCGACGCCTCCGAACGCAAGCAGAACAATCTCGAGCGGGAATTGCGGCTTGGAACGGCAGACAACGGTTCCCGCTCGTCTTCGGCCTGAGCGCGTCATATCGCCCGGGTCGCGGGATTCTTCCCGGTCTTACCGGAGCCGTTCGCGCGATGATCCTCGCGGGCCGGCAAGCATCGCGATGCGTACCGCGAGCTGGAGGTCGAACCGGGTCTCGGGATTGCCGATGTCGAAACCGCCGATCTCCTGCAGGCGCTGGAGGCGGTACTTCAAGCCGCTGATCGATAAGTTCAGGGCTTCCGCCGTCCGCTTCAGGTTGCCTTCGAAGGTCAAAAACCAGTACAGGGTCGGCACAAGCTGGGCGTTGCGTCGCTCATCGTAGCTGAGCAACGGGCCCAGCACCCGGCGGGCGTAGGCGACGAGCGTTTCCTGGCTCGTCCCCGCATACAGCAGCGCAAAAGCCCCCAACTGGTCGACGTGCACCACCTGGCTCCGGTGGCCGAAAGCTCGCTGAAGTTCCAGCACGGCCTCGCATTCCCGGAACACCGCCCGCAACTCTTCCAACGACGTGGATTCCCGGCTGATGCCGATGGAAACCGACCGGCCCGGCAACACCTTGCGGGCTTGCTCCCGGATGAGCTCGATGAGCGGCTGGCTCCGGTGGCCTCCGGGCCCGCTGTAATACAAGATCAGGATAGAGTCCCGCCAGTTGACGATATGGATGTCCCGGGACCGGGAAAGCTCGGCCCGCAGCGCCTGGTACAGGTCCTCCCGGCTTGTTGCAGCGCCCTCGCCGCCCAGTGCCGGGCCGGACGGGCCGTCGATGCACAACAGCAAAAACCGGTGCGGGCGGTCCAAGTCTGCGCCCATGTGCCGAACCCGGTCCCTTAGCTCCGCGGGCGCTTGGGGGCCCACGAGGAGCTCTTCGATCAGCTCGCCCTTCAAGCGGCTCTCGGTCTCCACCGCGATCCGTTCCTTGAGCAGCTCAAGCCCGATCGCGGACGCGGCCCGCTCGATGTACATCCGCATCAGCTCGGGATTGGCCCCTGGGCGGTGAACGAGCGTCACATAGCCCATCAGATCAGCCCCGGCGTAGATCGGCGCGACGAAGCGCGGCGCCAGGCCGGGATGAAAGCCGGGCCCCAGCTCCACAGCCCGGCGCTGCCCGGTCATCCGGCGCAGCCGCTCGACGATGGCCGGATCGGCCTTTGCGAGGTCCCCGAGAAACACGGGGCTCGGTTCCGACCGGCCGGAGGGGCCCCATGCGGCCAGCGGGCGCAAGTGGCGGTCTTCGACGGCCACGAAAGCCTCAAGCATCCGTCCCACCGCTTCCGCCAGCGCTTGACACCCCTGCCCCTCCAGGACGATGCGCGTCAGCTGATCGTGAAGCGAAACGATCTGCGCCAGCATCTCGTGCTGCTCTCGGATGCGCCGGTGGGCTTCGTCCAGCTCTTCGGCGATCTTGGACTCCGTGTAGAAGGCCAGCTCTTCTTCGGCTACCTCGCCCCACAGATCGATGGTCTTGCCGACGAATCGGCACTCCGGGTCGCCCCGGGCGACACAGGTGACTTCCTTGTACAACACCCGCCGCCCCATGACGGCGCTTTGATACCCGCCGGCATAGCCGATCAGCGTCCAACAGGACGCGTCCGGCGAGGCGCCCAGGAGCCGCAAGTGCTCCTGAGCCTCGTACGAGTTCTCCCAGACGCCGCGCACCGAGTACTGGCCGCGGGCCCAGTCCACGTTCCGTTCATGGATGCGCACCCGGGCAACGCCTTCCAGCGTGTGCAGCCGGGCCGCCTCCTCCGTCCAGTACCGGCGGCTGCGCCCCTCCCGGCTCCGGCGTACGGCCAGCGCGTCGCTGTAGCCGCACTCAAAACCGTAACGGAGCAGAAATCCTTTGGCCCGCTGGAGTCCCAGGACGGAGATCAGGTCCCGCCGCAGAGCGCCCAGGGCGAACGCGCTGACAATGAGCATCCGGGCGCCGTTCAGCTCGATCCGGCCTTGTTCGGACCTCAAAGAAATCCGCTCCGCCAACGGCGCATCCGAGCCGCGCAAGCCGCCGACCTCCTCTCCGGCGGGCAATCCGCCGGATGTGTGCCTGTTCGCGGCGGAATCCGCAAGTGAACTCCGTCTTCATTAGACGGCGATATCCTTCTCGTTTTGATGTTATCTTTTTAGCTGGATTCACACAAGCCCCGGCGCTCGTTGCCGGCCGCCGGCGTCAAATGCGGCCGCTTTGGGCCAGAAACCCGACCGCGCTGCTCGGGAGGTGCGTTCATGCTTCCGAAACCGGAGATGTCTGTGAGAAAACTGGAAGCCTTGACCGGCGAAGAGTACTTGGAGAGCTTACGGGACGGGCGACGGGTATATTATGACGGGGAATTGATCACAGACGTCCCCTCCCACCCCGCGTACCGGAACGCGGCCCGTTCGGTGGCCAGGCTATACGACGCTCTCCACGACCCGGACGCCCAGGAGACGTTGATCAAGCAAGACCGTTTCGGAATCCTGACCCACAAGTTCTTCACACCCGCTTACAGCGCCCAGGAACTCAAAGAGGCCGGCGAAGCCATCGCCTGCTGGCAGCGGCTCGGATACGGCTGGATGGGGCGGACGCCCGAGTACAAGGCCTCCTTCATGGCCACGCTGGGCGCCGACCCCGGCTATTACAAGCCGTTCGAAAACAACGCCCGCCGCTGGTACGAGGAAACCGCCCGCAAAGTTTTGTTTCTCAACCACGTCATCGTCGATCCTCCGGTGGACCGCCACCGGCCGCATCATGAAGTACGGGACGTCTACATCCATGTAACCAAGGAGACGGACGCCGGCATCTACGTCAGCGGGGCCAAGCAGGTGGCCACCGCCTCGGCCCTCACCCACGCCACCTTCGTCGCCGCAAACAGCGGCACCGCCCAGCGCCTTGAGCCCGGCAAAGACGAGGACTTCGCCCTCGTGTTCGTGGTGCGGATGAACAATCCCCGCCAATACCTGATTTCCCGCAGCTCGTACGAAGCCAAGGCGGGGCATCCGTTCGACTACCCCCTTTCGGCGCGGTTCGACGAAAACGACGCGTTCCTCGTGCTCGACAACGCGTTCATCCCGTGGGAAGACGTCCTGATTTACCGGGACGTGCCCAAGCTGAAGGCATTCTACGCGGACTCGGGTTTCTTCCAACGGTTCAACTTCCAAGCGACCATCCGGCTGGCCGTCAAGATGGAATTCGTCAGCGGCCTTTTGCTGAAAGGCCTTCGGGCCAACGGCACCGACGGGTTCCGCGGGGTGCAGGTGGCCCTCGGCGAGATCGTCTTCATGCGCAACCTGTTTTGGGCGCTGGTAGCGGCCATGGCGCAAGATCCCGAGCCGAGCCTGGGCGGCAGCGTCGTGCCGCGGCTCGAATACGCGGGTGCGGCCCGGATCGCGACCAACTTCGCTTGGGACCGGGTGCGGCAAATCTTTGAGCGGGTCTTGGGCGGGAGCCCGGTACTGAACGTTTCCACCCACCGCGATCTGGCCAACCCGGAGCTTCGGCCCATCATCGACCGGTACATGCGGGGGACCGGCATCGACGCGGTGCAGCGCTCCAAGCTGTTCAAACTGGTCTGGGACGCGATGTACTCCGAGTTTGCCGGCCGCCACGGGCTGTATGAGCTCAACTACGCCGGAAACGCCGAGCAGAAGTATCTGGACGTTTTGCAGTGGGCGCAAGGCCGCGGGCAGATGCGGGAGTTCGAAGAGATGGTGGATGAGTTCATGAGCCACTACGACGAGAAAGGCTGGACCGCGCCGCCCTGGCGCGACTTGTAGAGATATAGAGCCCGGCACGACAACGGCAGCACGCGCACCGCGCGCAGCAGATCAACCCAAAAGGAGGTAAGAAAAGCGGAGCCTGGTTCGCAACCAGCCGGAGCGCCGGCCGCTGCGGGGCGTGCCGGTGCGCCGGCTCGATCACGTAAACCTGATGTGCTCCGACGTGGCCCCCAACCGCGAGCTGGTCATGAACTACCTCGGCTTTCGCCATCGAGAGTCCAAGATCGGCGCCGGGGGTTTGGAGCTCGGCGCATGGCTCAGCGTCTCCCCGATCGTCCATGAACTGGCGTTCATGCGGGACAAGACCGGCAACCGGGCCCGCTTCCACCACATTGCCTACTGGTACGGATACCCTCACAACCTGCTGGACCTGGCGGGCTTGTGTCCCGACTACGGGATCCGCATCGAGACCGGTCCGGGCAAGCACGGCACCACCCAGGTGTTGGTTCGGAGGCCGGTTTCCGGAGACGTTTTACACCTACGGGACGCCCGACGTGAGTGGAAAGAGACCGGGGGACGCCCGGCCTACAACGCGGGCCGCCCGTTCGGTGAGCAGCCGGGGCAAGCCCGCCGATCTTGCGGGAAGGCCTCGCCCGAGCCCTACGTTGCCCCGTCCGGGGCGACGTCGTCGGCAAAGCCGCGGCGCAGGGTGTTTTCGGTCACTACCCGGGTTTCCACAAACTGCTTCAGGTAATCGGGCCCGCCCGCCTGAAAGCCCGTTCCGGACAGGCCCAGTCCCCCGAAAGGCTGCCGGCCGACGAGAGAACCGGTGATCTTGCGATTGATGTAGAGGTTGCCGACTCGGAATTGCTGCCGGGCCCGCCGAATCCGGTCCGGGCTGCGGGAGAATAGGCCGCCGGTCAGCTTGTACTCGATGTCATTGGCAATGTGGAGCGCCTCATCGAAGTCCCGGGCCCGGATGACCGAAAGCACCGGTCCGAAAATCTCTTCGCAGGCCAGAACCGAATCCGGCGGCACGTCGGCCAAGATGACGACCGGAACATAGTAGCCGCCCAGCTGTCGCGCCCGCTCGGGCGGCTCGTGGACGAGCGCCGGTCGGCCTTCGCGAAGGCCTTTGTCGATGTAGCCCAAGATGCGCCGCTGGGCCTCTTCGTCGATGACCGGCCCGACGTAGGTGGCCGGTTCCCACGCGGGCCCGATGACGAGGCTGCGGGCTGCCTCCACCAGCCGCTCCAAAAACGCACCGTATATTCGCTCAAGCACAATGGCCCGGGACGCGGCCGAGCACTTCTGGCCCGCGTAGCCGAAAGCCGAAGCGACCACACCGGCCACGGCCTCGTCCAAGTCCGCGTCGTCGTCGACGATGACGGCGTTTTTGCCGCCCATCTCGGTGACGACTTGCTTGATGTGGCGCTGGCCGTACCGGACTTGCGCCGCTTCTTTCAAAATCCGCAGGCCCACCACCAAAGAACCGGTGAACACGATGGTGCTGACGTCCGGATGGGCCACCAGCGCGGCGCCCGCTTCCTCGCCGTAGCCGGGCAGGTAGTTGACGACGCCCGCGGGCATCCCCGCCTCCCGATATATCTCGACCAGCTTGCTGGCGATGACCGGGGTCTGTTCCGCGGGTTTGAGGACCACGGCGTTGCCGGCCGCGAGGGCCGCGGACGACATGCCGGTCAAAATGGCCAGCGGGAAGTTCCACGGGGCGATGACCGCAGCCACGCCGCGCGGCTCGTAGAGATAATGGTTGATTTCGCCTGCAAGGTTTGCCATGCGGGCGGGCTTCGCCAGGCGCAGCGCCTCCCGAGTGTACCATTCGATGAAGTCGATGGCCTCGGTAACGTCGCCGTCGGCTTCCCGCCACGGCTTGCCGCTTTCGAGGCAAATGAGGGCCGCCAGCTCAAACCGCCGCTTGCGCATGATGTCCGCCGCCTGGCGCAAGATCTCCACCCGCTTTTCGGCCGGCGTGTCCCGCCATGACGGAAACGCCCGGAGAGCCGCGGCCACCGCCCGTTCCGCGTGCAAAGCCCGGGCCCGGGCCGCGTAGCCGATGATCTCCGACGGCTTTGACGGGTTGACCGACACGATTTCATCGTCGGTCGACACCAGATCGTCGCCGATGAGCAGCGGGTGGCGGCCGCCCAAAGTCTGTCGAACCCGCTCAATGGCCTCATGCATCCGGCGCCGGGCATCGGCGCGGGAAAAGTCGGCGTGGGGCTCGTTGTGATACGGCGGAAGACCAAACTCGGGCCCGGAACCGAACCCGCCGTACCATCGGGATTCCGGGGATACGGCCGGGCTTGCCGCCGGCGCCCGGTCCAAACTAGACGAGCTGGCTGCCTCCTGGCCGCCGTTGCTTTCCTCGGCCCGGCCCGCGTCTTGCGGGTTGCGCAACAGCACCTCGGGGGATTCCCCTTCGGCGAATCCTCGCCGCAAAAACGATTCGTTGGCCGTGTTTTCCAACAGGCGCCGGACGAGGTAGGCCATCCCCGGAATCAGCTGGCCGTAAGGCGTGTACACCCGGACCCGCTCGCCCCGTTCGGTCAAGGCCCGGCGCAACGGGGCCGCCATCCCGTACAGAAACTGGTACTCGATCGTGCGGGGCGGCAAGCCCATCTCCCGGGCCAGGGCCATCGCGTGGGCGATGGAGCGGATGTTGTGGCTGCCGATGGCCAAATCGATGTGCCCGCGGTTTTCCAGAAACAGCCGGGTCAGGCGCTCAAACGCCGCGTCGGTCTCCCATTTGCGCTCATACACCGGCATCGGCCATCCTTCCAGGCGGGCATGGACGGTTTCGAAATCCCAGTACGCGCCCTTGACGAGCCGCACCGTCACCGGCGTGCCCCGCCGCTTCGCCCAATCGATCAGTTCCTGGGCGTCCCGTTCCGTCTCTTTGAGGTACGCCTGCAGCACGATTCCCAGGTGGCGATAGTCTCGGAACTCGGGGTCGCCGGCGATCTTGCGGAAGATGTGGAGCGTCAAGTCTTTGAGGTGGTAGTCTTCCATATCGATGTGGATGTGGGCGCCCCGCTCTTTGGCCAGGCGCACAATCGGTCTAAGGCGGGCCATGACCGCGTGCGCGCTCGTTTCGGGGTCGATGGGATCGAGCTGTGAGTACAGGGCCGACAGCTTGACCGAAACGTTGACCCGGGGCAACGGTCCCCAAGGGGCTGTATCCGCCTGCTCAACCGGCGACCAGGATGCCGCCCGATCGGTGAGGGATTCCAAGAGCTCGAGGTAGCGGCGCTGGTAGGCGTCGGCTTCGGCCTCGCTCAAGGTGGCCTCTCCCAGCACGTCGACGGTGAATCCTTGTCCTTGCCGCCGGAATCCCTCGACCGCCCGCAGCACTTCCTGCGGATCGGTACCGGCGATGAAGGAGCGAGCCACCTGCTCGACGCCTTTGCGCAGCGCGGCGGCCGCGGCCGCAGCACCGAGGCGACCCATGCCCGCCACGCGAAGGCCGGTTTTCAAAAGGCCGCCGAACGGATCCGGCTTGTCGCGGAAATACTCCCGCAGGTGGCGCACGACGTCCTCGGGATCGGACAAGGCGGGCAAGACGTCCACGAACCGGAACAGCACAAGCCGAGCGTCTTGGTGGCGCATGGACCATTCGAGAAGCTGCCCGGTCCACCGCTCGCTCTGGAAAAACCCCGCCGAATCGCGCGTCACCCGGTCGAACAGCTCCCGCCCGATGCGCCGGGTCTCTTGTTCCACCCGCCCGGTGTCCACCCGCCCTGCGTCAAGCGGCGGCAATTCCCCCGTCATGGCCATCTCCTCCTCGGCTCAACACCCCGTACCGATTTTCTACTGTTGTTCGCGCAATATCCCCTTCATCGCGCGCTTTCCACTAGCATACACCCAAACGCATCCGGTGTTTGGCCCGTTCACGTCGAAGACACCGGGCCGGGTCGCCAGCGGAAAACGGCCGAGAGGAAACGGGTTCCTCTGGGCGAAGGATTTGGAAAACCGCGTGGGCTCCATGCTGGGCCGTCATGGCGGAAAGCGCGGGAAGGCGGGTGGGATTCGCATGCGGCAAATCGTTTCGGCTCTGGCGGTAAGGCGGCTAATGTTCTTCTTAGCGGCGTTCCTTCTTGTGCACGGCTGGGCGGACAGAGCCTCGGCCGATGTGCGGATCGTCGCGCGGGAAAGCGGCGGGGCCGATCTCGTCACGATGATGAAAGGCGGTATGGTTGCGATAGATATCGGGGACGGCGTGCGGATGCTCCGGGCCTGCGCCAACGACCGCCTCGCGTTCGTTAACTCGGCATCCGGCGGCATCTACTGGGAAGGAACGTTGAATGAGCTCAATGAGGGCTTGTCCCAAAGGATAGAGCAGGTGTTCGAGGAAGCAGGAGTCGGCGAAGCCGACTGGATGGCCTTGATGGGTTTAGGTCTCGCCCAAGAGGTGGACGTTCGCGTCACCAGGGGCGAGCAAGTGGAGGTCAACGGGTACGAAACCACTTATTACCTGGTCGAATACCGCAGCGGCGATGGCCCGTGGAAGACCGTTGAGGAGACATGGATGTCGCGGGAGCTGTTGGAGGTGGTCAAAGAGGAGGTCGGCGACTGCTACCGGCAAAGCTATGAAATCATCGGCGAAATCGGCAACCTGATGGGTCTCGGGATGGTTGAGGCCGCCGCCGTGATGACCCACCCGAACTACCTGGATCTGTACAATCAGGGCGTGGCGGTGCGCAGCCGGTCGCGGCTTGAGCTGCTCGGCATCGTGACCGAAGTGGAGATGCAAATCGTCGAGGTCACGAGGGACCCGCTCCCGGACGAGCTGTTCCAGATCCCCGAGGGCTATCGCCGCGTAGACAACCCCCTGGCGGTGTTCACCGGGGAGCTATAGGGGTTCCTCCACCTCTTCGTCGAGCAGCGGCTGAAGGCGCACCCGGGGCTCGCCGGACAGGCTTGTGCTGGCGCGAGGGATCCCATGGATGTCCAGGGAACACATGTAGTTTAAGGACGCCAGCAGTGCCGCACCCCACGTGCGGATACGAGACGGAGTTGATCCAGTTGGCCGGCACGGTCGTGCAGCAGCCTTTCCCCCCTCTTGCCGGAACCGGTTCACCTGACGCCGGCCTTACGCCGCTGAAGCCGATCCTCAAGTGGGCGGGCGGCAAGCGGTGGCTCGTCCCTGAGATGCGGGTCATCTGGCGGCCGCACCGCCACCGCCGCCTTGTGGAACCGATGTGCGGGGGTCTTGCGGTCACGTTGGGCCTAATGCCCTGGCGGGCTTTGTTGAACGACGTCAACCCCCACCTGATCAACTTTTACCGGTGGGTCAAGGCCGGCCTGCAGTTTCGCCTGGCCATGGAAAACGACTCCGCGGCCTACTACGAGCACCGCCGGCGGTTCAACGAGCTCATCCGGCAAGGCAAAGCGGACAGCGCCGAGGCGGCAGAGCTTTTTTACTACCTCAACCGCACCGGCTACAACGGCTTGTGCCGCTTCAACCGGAAGGGCGAGTTCAACGTGCCGTTCGGCCGCTACAAGCGGATCAACTACCACGTCGATCTCTCCGCCTACACGGAGGCCTTTGCCCACTGGGAATTTCAGACAGGAGACTTTGCCGCCCTCGAGTTGGAACCCGGGGATTTCGTCTACGCCGACCCGCCGTACGACGTGGAGTTCACGCAATACGCCAAGGACGGCTTCCGCTGGGACGACCAGGTGCGCTTGGCCGAGTGGCTGGCCCGGCATCCGGGACCTGTGGTGCTGTCCAATCAGGCCACAGACCGCATCGTGAGCCTGTACCGGCGCCTCGGATTCCGGCTGGAGTTCCGCGACGCCCCGAGAATGATCAGCTGCAACGGCGACCGGACCCGGGCTGTGGAAGTGCTTGCACTCAAAGGGGTATGAGTTGATGGCGCGGGCCGCGCGGCTAGGGGTGAACCCGCAGGCTCCAGCGGTATGCAGCAGCCACCGCGCTGGCGCAACACCAGGCCTTTTACCCCTCCTCCCAGCGACTCAGCAACGCGGGTCGGCGGTCTGCTTTTTCCTCTCGGATCGCTATTCGGAATAGCGAGACGCCCCACCTTTGTCGTCGACCTTCGGTCGTGCAAAAATCCCGGGAGATCGACGACACCTATTTCAGGGCAGGAACTGCACTAGCTGCGGTGAAGAGTGAATACAGCGACGGGAATATTCTGTCCGATCGGAGACAGAAAATGCTTTTCCCCAGCTCACGAGGGGTTTCGGCTCTACCTATAAGGGATTGAAACCCACCAATGTGGCACACTACCACAGGGATGATGTAGTTTCGGCTCTACCTATAAGGGATTGAAACCCGGACTTGCGATCGCGGAACGGAACGAGGTAGGCATGGTTTCGGCTCTACCTATAAGGGATTGAAACGCGACGATGTCGTCTGCCGTTGGGTATCGATTAGGAACGTTTCGGCTCTACCTATAAGGGATTGAAACCGTCAATTACAGTATACCGTCATACCGTCATGATGTGTTTCGGCTCTACCTATAAGGGATTGAAACCTGTGTCTCACGCACTGCCGTCGCAGCTACTACGTGGGGTTTCGGCTCTACCTATAAGGGATTGAAACTTTGCCGACACGGAGGGATATCGCACGGAGGAGTGAGTTTCGGCTCTACCTATAAGGGATTGAAACACGGACAGGTCCAGCATCTTCGCGGCCAGGTCAGGGTTTCGGCTCTACCTATAAGGGATTGAAACCTTCCCGAAGGGGAGGGTGCGATTCTGGGCACCCGGTTTCGGCTCTACCTATAAGGGATTGAAACATTTGGCAGTAAACATGGGGCCCTCTGCGGCTCACGAGTTTCGGCTCTACCTATAAGGGATTGAAACAGGCGCAGAAGGCCGCAGAAGAAGCCAGGCTCGCCGTTTCGGCTCTACCTATAAGGGATTGAAACCCGGATGCGTCCTGAATGACAGCCTGGTCGAGCACGTTTCGGCTCTACCTATAAGGGATTGAAACACACCTTGGCCAACTTCCTCGTGTCTGGCGCTGTCCGTTTCGGCTCTACCTATAAGGGATTGAAACCGCTGACGGCGGCTGGTGAGGGGCCTGCCGTCCACATGGTTTCGGCTCTACCTATAAGGGATTGAAACCCAGCGCATCGACAACGAACTGGCCGAGCGGGCGCTGTTTCGGCTCTACCTATAAGGGATTGAAACCCCTGGCTACAGTGTTGGCCGTCTGTTCGTCCAGGCCAGTTTCGGCTCTACCTATAAGGGATTGAAACTCTGGATCATCTGCGAGGCATACATGTTCTCGTAGAGTTTCGGCTCTACCTATAAGGGATTGAAACCTTTTATTGTCGCCGCCGTTTCGCCGCCGGCTTTCGCGTTTCGGCTCTACCTATAAGGGATTGAAACATGCATCCTTTTCTGCTGGCCCGACCGGCGGCGGCGTTTCGGCTCTACCTATAAGGGATTGAAACACTCTCCCGGTAAACGACCCACTCCCACGAACTCCGTTTCGGCTCTACCTATAAGGGATTGAAACCGTCAACTCTATGACGCTCAGCAGGAAATCGACCGCCGTTTCGGCTCTACCTATAAGGGATTGAAACGCAAATCAGCTGGCGTCGGACATGCAGCGTAGCCGGTTTCGGCTCTACCTATAAGGGATTGAAACGCCGGAGGCTGGACGAGGAGCTGCGCCGGCGCGGGTGTTTCGGCTCTACCTATAAGGGATTGAAACGGGCACCGACGAGGGCAGAGCTTGATGAACACGTGTCGTTTCGGCTCTACCTATAAGGGATTGAAACGCCGAAGAAGTAGGACATCATATGACAGGTTCCCAGCAGTTTCGGCTCTACCTATAAGGGATTGAAACTTGGGTGTACGGCTTCGCCGCGAGTATAGCATGCGAGTTTCGGCTCTACCTATAAGGGATTGAAACTTTTCGCAGGTGCCCGCCAATCTGCGTCCGCCTGCCGTTTCGGCTCTACCTATAAGGGATTGAAACACAGTATGACAGTATGGCGGTATACTGTAGGTGACACGTTTCGGCTCTACCTATAAGGGATTGAAACCGTACTCACCTACGACGAGCCGGGCAGCATGAAGAACGTTTCGGCTCTACCTATAAGGGATTGAAACTATGCTGCATCCATCCGTAGTTTCCGCCACGTCCACAGTTTCGGCTCTACCTATAAGGGATTGAAACGCTGTTGGGTTTGGGGTATTCGTTGCGTTCGGCCTAGTTTCGGCTCTACCTATAAGGGATTGAAACTGACAGAGACCCGGGCGTCCTGGTGGATTGACCATCGTTTCGGCTCTACCTATAAGGGATTGAAACAACGAATTGGCGTAGAAAATCATGTAGGCAGCATCCGTTTCGGCTCTACCTATAAGGGATTGAAACCCCGCAGCATGTCGATGAGACGCTCCAGGCTCATGGTTTCGGCTCTACCTATAAGGGATTGAAACTCAGTTCGGACCACGTCGGAGAAAACGGACGGTACGAGTTTCGGCTCTACCTATAAGGGATTGAAACCCGTGCGGGCGCCCGGGGACCGTGAAACGAATCATCGTTTCGGCTCTACCTATAAGGGATTGAAACACGGAATTCCCGTTGTGGAGTCTGTCTACGGGGACATGTTTCGGCTCTACCTATAAGGGATTGAAACCGCCTCGGGGCCAGAGACGGATACTCCTCGCCGTTGGTTTCGGCTCTACCTATAAGGGATTGAAACAACCGCTGCCCTTGCGAATAAGCACCACGCCGTGCGGGTTTCGGCTCTACCTATAAGGGATTGAAACACAGCGGGCCGAAGCCGTCTATGACAACGAGATCAGTTTCGGCTCTACCTATAAGGGATTGAAACTCTTTCGCCGCCGGCTGTGCCAGCGCCCACCCCACGCCAGTTTCGGCTCTACCTATAAGGGATTGAAACACAGAAGACACGAACCGAAAGCAATGCGACCGCCCCGGTTTCGGCTCTACCTATAAGGGATTGAAACACAGGCTCGATAGGTTTCCCGTTCCGGATGTCCTGCCTGTTTCGGCTCTACCTATAAGGGATTGAAACCCGCGAGCCCGCGGGTGATTCGGTCGAAACACCTCTAGTTTCGGCTCTACCTATAAGGGATTGAAACTGTGACGTGGCCAAATACGATGTCACGCACGCGTGCGGGTTTCGGCTCTACCTATAAGGGATTGAAACATGTACGTCGATTCGTCCACAATGGCGAACGTGCGCGTTTCGGCTCTACCTATAAGGGATTGAAACCTCGATGAGGCCGTGACGAAGCCGGTACATGGCGAGTTTCGGCTCTACCTATAAGGGATTGAAACTTCCGACACGCGGCGCTCGTTGGTGGGGCGCTGGCGTTTAGGCTCTACCTATAAGGGATTGAAACAAACCAACCAAATCGCGCATGG